>JACQHU010000018.1 GCA_016198805.1 Armatimonadota bacterium | reverse complement strand
TTGAAGAAGTCGTTCTCCTTCACCCGCAGCGCGACGGCGGAATACAGCTTCTCCCAGATGCGCGGCACCGCGAACAGGAGGGTGGGCGCGACCTCGGTCAGGTTCTCCATGACCGTGTCCACGTTCTCGGTGAAGTTGACCGTGTACCCGTACCGCAGGGGGAGAAACACCGAGAACTGCCGTTCGGCGATATGCGAGAGCGGGAGGTACGAGAGTACCTCGTCGTGGGGAAAGACCGGGTTCGCGGCGTCCAGCGCCTTCGTGGCCGCCGTGATGTTCCGGTGCGTGAGCATGGCGCCCTTCGGCGCCCCCGTGGTCCCGGAGGTGTAGATGAGGACCGCCATGTCATCGGGCCGGATCGCCGCCAGCCGCTCGTCCACCGCCGATGGAGAGCGCCGGGCGTGGTCTTGGCCGATGGCCAGGAACTGATCCCACATTACGACCTGGGGGTCCTGGAACGTCCGCAGCCCTTCAGAGTCGATGACGATGATATGCTCGATCAGCGGCAGCTGGCCGCGGATCAGCAGGGCTTTGTCGAGTTGCTCCTCACCCTCAACGATGAACACGCGACAGCCGGCGTGATCCAGGATGTAGTGGATCTGCTCCGGGCTGCTGGTGGTGTAGATGCCGGTGGTCGCGGCGCCGATGCTCTGGATGCCGAGGTCGGCATAGGCCCACTCCGGCCGGTTCTCGCCGATGAGGCCGACCCGCTCGCCCCGCTGCGCGCCCAGCGCCAGCAGCGCGTTGGCCACCAGCCGCACCTGGGCGGCGTACTCTTCCCAGGTGATGCGGTGCCAGATGCCGTAGCGCTTGCGCCTGAGCGCGACGCGCGTCGGCTGCCTGGCCGCCTGGGCGAAGAACAGCCCGGGGACCGACTCCTCGGTGAACACCGGAGGGGGCGCGGTCAGGACCATAGTACCCGTATTGCTACTCCGCCGCGGCGGCGCCTCCTGCAGGGGAGCCGGCGCTCCTGCAGGGGATTGCCCCGGTCCGGCGGAAAGAAGGCCCTCATCCTGAAGACATCAGGCTCGCGAGATCAGCAGGGAGGAGAGGCATGCCAACCACGCAGCCGCGGAAGCGCCTGTCCCGCGCCCTCGTGGTCTTCACCCGGGACACCGCCGGCAGGGGGAACTGGGGGCACCCGGGACTGGCGAAGATGCTCAAAGACGTGGGCGTGGACGAAGCCCGGTGGAAGCCGGCTCCCGATGCGCACTCCATCTGGGAGGAAGTGAACCACATCGCGCACTGGTCGCGGTTCGTGCTCGACCGGCTGGAGGGTCGTGGCCAGCCGACGAAGCAGGCCTGGCCCCCGGGCGTGGGCGGCGCGGAGGGCTGGCGGCGGGCCGTGGGGGACGTCACGCGGCTGCACGCGTCACTGGCGCGAAGCCTCGGGCGGCTCAGCGACGAGGCGCTGGCGGCCAAGTATCGCAGCACCCGCTATCAGATGGCCCAGCTCGTCCTCGGGTGCGTGGCGCACATCGCCTACCATGTTGGTCAGATTGCGGTACTCAAGAGGTTGTACCGACATGCCGGCCGGGCTGCTTGAGCGGCTGTTCGGCCTGACCGGCCAGGCGGCGCTGGTCACCGGCGGGTCGCGCGGGATCGGGTTCGAGATCGCGCGGGCGCTGGGCGAGGCGGGCGCGCGGGTGGCCATTGTGGCGCGACGGGCGGAGTGGCTCGAGCCCGCAGAACACGCGCTGCGCGAGGCCGGCATCGCCTGCGGAGCCTTTGCCGCCGACGTCGCCGACCCCGATCAGGTCGCGCGCACCGTGGAGGCTGCGCAGGCGGCCATCGGCGACCTCACCATCCTGGTCAACGGGGCAGGCCGGACCTGGGGCGCGCCGGCCGAGGCGATGCCTGTGGAGCGCTGGCGCGAGGTGATGGACGCGAACGCCACCGGAACGTTCCTGATGTGCCAGGCCGTCGGCCGGGGCATGATCGCGCGGCGCTACGGCCGCATCCTCAACATCGCCTCGGTCTCAGGGTTGCGGGGCTCGCCGCCGGAGATCGCAGCGGTCTCCGGGTATGCGGCGAGCAAGGGCGCCGTCATTGCCC
>JACQHU010000144.1 GCA_016198805.1 Armatimonadota bacterium | reverse complement strand
GCGATGGCGGCAACCACCGCAAGCCCCGCCAGGAGCGTCCGTCGCGTCACGCCGTCGTCCCTCCTGCCGCCCGCATCTGCCGCCGTACTTCGAAGAGCACCAGCGCACCGGCGACTGAGACGTTCAGCGACGCCGTGGCCCCGTGCATCGGGATGCGCACCAGCAGGTCGCAGTGCTCGCGCACGAGACGCGAGAGCCCCCGCCCCTCGCCCCCCACGACCACGGCCACCGGCGGGAGCAGCGCGGCGTCGTAGAGCACCTGCTCGGCCTGGGGATCGGCGCCGATGACCCACACGCCGGCTTTCTTCAGTCGTTCGATGGCCTGGGATAGATTCGATGTCGCGGCCACCAGGACGTGCTCGATGGCTCCGGCCGAGGCCGCGGCGACCGCCGGGGTGAGGCCCACAGCCCGCCGGCGGGGGATGACGACGCCGTGCACGGCCACGGCCTCCGCGGAGCGCAGCACCGCGCCGAGGTTTCTGGGATCCTCAACGCCGTCGAGCAACAGCACGAACGGTGGCTCTCCCCGGCGGCGTGCCAGGGCCAGCAGGTCATCGACCTCGACCGTCTCGCGCGCCGCGGCGTAGGCGATGACCCCCTGCGGCGCCGGTGTGCGGGCCAGCCGGTCGACGACCGCCGGGTCGACCTCCTGCACCGGCACGCCGCGACGGCGGGCCTCGACGATCAGGTGGTGGATCGGCCTGGACCCGACGCTGGATCGCGCGACCAACAACTTCCGCAGGGGCCGTCCGGCGCGCAGGGCTTCCAGCACGGGATGCCGGCCCTCGATTTGAGAGAGGTCGTCTGCTACGTCCCGCCGCCTCGACGTGTGACCACGCGCCACCGCGAGCCTCCGGGGAGGTCCTCTACTATGATACCCAGATCGCCCATCTGCCGGCGGATCGCGTCGGCGATGTCGAACCGCCTGGACTGCCGCGCGCGGTCGCGACCGACCAGGAGGGCACCGACGATGGCTTCGGGATCCGACGGGGTGGCGCCGGCCGGAAAGAGCGAGGGCTCCTGCGCGCGCAGCGACTCCAGGAGACGTCCCAGGGCTTCCGCCGTCTCCGCCGGCACCCGGACGTGATCGATCCGCAGGCCCAAGACCCCGGCCAGTTGCCGCAGGGTCACGGTCGCCGTCGCCAGCCCTCCCGCGGACTGGCGGTCGGCCTGCAGCGCCGCGGTGGCCCCGCGGTTGATCTCCGGGGCCAGGTCAAACAGCGCGGCAATGGCCTGGGGCGTGTTGAAGTCATCATCCATCGCCTGCTCGAATGCCGCCCGGGCTGTCGCCGCCTGCCCGGCCAGGGGGCCGTCCGCCGGGAGGTCCGGCGTCCGCTGCAGTGCGGCCTCCGCATTGGCCAGGGCCGTCCGGAGCCGCTCCAGTCCTCTTCCGGCGGCCTCGACGGCCTCGTCGGTCCACCGCAGCGGGGTGCGGTAGTGCGCCGAGAGGATGAACAGGCGGGTCACATCGGGTTCGTACCTGGCGACGGCGTCTCTGATCGACACGAAGTTCCCCAGATGCCGGTGCATCTCGTCCCCGACGGGGGGTTTCATCAAGGCGTGGTGGATCCAGTACCGGACAAAGGGCCGCCTGCCGCTATAGGCTTCCGACTGCGCGATCTCGTTCTCGTGGTGCGGAAAGCGCACATCGTCGCCGCCGCCGTGGATGTCGAGTTGTTCCCCAAGATACTGCATCGACATCGCCGAGCACTCGATGTGCCAGCCCGGACGGCCGGGACCCCACGGGCTCTCCCACGCCGGCTCTCCAGGCTTCGAGGCCTTCCAGAGCGCGAAGTCCATAGGGTGCTCCTTGCGCTCGTCGACCTCTACCCGGGCGCCGGCCTGCATCTGCTCCAGTGTCCGCCCTGAGAGCTGCCCGTACGTGGGGAACGATGTCACGCGGAAGTATACGTCGCCATCGACAACGTAGGCATGCCCTTTCTCGATCAGCCGCTGGATGATCTCGATCATCTTGGGAATGACCCCGGTGGCCCGCGGGTAGTGATGGGCACGCTGGATGTTCAGGGTGTCCATCTCCTGCAGGAACCGGGCGATGTAGTCCTGGGCGATGTCGAAGATGCTCCGGCCTTCCCGCTGCGACCGCTCAACGATCCGGTCTTCGATGTCGGTGAAGTTCTGGACGTGCCGCACGGTGTAGCCTTTGTGTTCCAGATACCGGCGGACGACATCGAAGAACGTGTACGAGAGGGCGTGACCCACGTGGGAGGGCCCATAGAGGTTCGGCCCGCACACGTACATCCGCACCGCGCCGGGCTCCAGGCTTTCGAAGGACTCCTTCCGGCGGCTCAGGGAATTGTAAACGACCAGACCCATCCATCCACCTCGAATTCCCAGTCTATCGGAGGGTTCTGGGAGGAACAAGGGGACGCCGGACGCGGTTGCCCGCAGGACCGCCCGGCGGCCGCCGGGTGTCTATCCCAGCCGGGCGACCGGAATCGCGTCGAGTTCGGCGCACACTTCCCAGACCCGGCGCGGTCGCAGCGTCAGCGGGTCCATCCGTCTGATGCACCGGAGATCAAAGGCTCCGCGGTCGGTCAGGACGCGGTAGTAGATCGCGTCGTGCTCGCGCCGGGTGGCCACCACCCTGGTGATCTGGTGGAACTCGGCGCCGCGCCAGAAGCCGACCAGGCGGGGATGGAACGCCAGGGGCCGGTCGACCTCGACCGCGATCGGGTCTGATCGCTCGGCGCGCTGAATGAACAGCAGGTCGTGGGGGCGCGCGGCCTCCGGCCGCCGCCGGGACGCGCGCGCACCCCGCCGCACCGCCCGCATCCTACCCCGTCCTCCGGATCAGCGCGACGGCCTGCGCGGCGATGCCGTGGCCCCGGCCGACCGAGCCCAGGCCTTCGGCCGTCGTGGCCTTGATCCCTATACAGGCGGCGGGAATCTCCAGCGCCGCGGCGATCCGCTGGCGCATGGCGTCCACATACGGAGCGAGCCTGGGGGTCTCAGCCTGCACCACCGCGTCGACGTTGACCACGGTCCAGCCAGCCGCGCGCAGCCGCGAGCCGACCGTCTCCAGCAGCCCGATGCTGTCCGCCCCACGGTAGGCGGGATCGTCAGGAGGAAAGAACCGGCCGATATCGGGCTGCGCCGCCGCGCCGAGCAGGGCATCGATCACGGCATGGACCAGCGCGTCGGCATCGGAGTGTCCGGCCAGACCCCGAGGATGAGGAATCCGGACGCCGCCCAGTACCAGTGGACGGTCGGGGACGAGGCGATGCACGTCATACCCCAGACCGACCCGAACCGCCGCGCTTGTGCCATCCCCGGCGCATCGTTGCGCGAGTTCGTAGTCGGCGGGCGTGGTGATCTTCATGTTGGCCGGCTCTCCGGGCACCACGGTCACGGGCATTCCGATCTGCTCGACCAGTTCAGCGTCGTCGGTTACCGGAACGTCGGCCGGGACCCGCTCGTGCGCCTCCCGGAGCAGGGCCGCCCGGAACGCCTGCGGGGTCTGCACCGCGCACAGGCGGCGCCGATCCACCGTGCGCTGCACCCGGTCGCCCTCCACCTCCTTCAACGTATCGGTGACCGGAAGGGCCAGAGTCGCCGCGCCCGAGCCCATCGCGGCGTCCAGGACCCGCTCGATGAGCCGCGGCGTCACGAACGGCCGGGCGCCGTCGTGGACGATGATCCACCCGGCGCCCGGGAGCGCCCGCAGCCCGGCGGCGACCGATGCCCGCCGGTCACTCCCGCCGGGGACGACCGCCACCACCTTGCCAGATACCCGCGCGCGTACGGCATCCAGACATTCGATATCCACGGCCACCGCGACCTCGTCGATGCGCGGGCTGGCCTCAAAGGCGGCCAGGGTGCGCTCCAGCACGGTCCGCCCGCCCAGCGGGAGCAGGAGTTTGGGCACCGGGCCCGACAGCCGCGTCCCCCGGCCGGCAGCGGCGACAACGGCCCCCACAGAAGCGACGCGGCTCAAGGCGGCGTCACCGGCAGTCCGCGTCACCGCTTCTGGACGGTGGAGGGACCGGTGGGTTCGCTCGACTTGGGCCGGGCGAAGATCATCCGCCCGGCGGAGGTCTGCAGCACGCTGGTGACAACCACGTCGAAGGTCTCGCCGATGTAGCGTTTCCCGCCCTCGACGACGATCATGGTCCCGTCCTCGAGGTAGGCGACGCCCTGGCCGGCTTCTTTCCCGTCACGGATCACATGGACCGACAGTTCCTCCCCGGGCAGCACACTGGGCCGCAGGGCCTGAGACAGATCATGAACGTTCAGCACCCGGACGCCCTGCAGTTCCGCGACCTTGCTCAGGTTATAGTCGTTGGTCACGATGGACGCCCGGTGAGCTTTGGCCAGGAACACCAGCTGTGCGTCGACGTCGCCGCCGGCCGATCCATCCTCGATGATCTGGACCGCGTCAAATTCCCGCCGGAGCCGGTTGAGGATGTCGAGGCCGCGCCGACCGCGATTGCGCCGCAGCACATCGGACGAATCGGCGATGCGCTGCAGTTCGGCCAGGACCGATCGGGGAACCAGCAGCGGGCCTTCAAGGAATCCGGTCCGGCAGATGTCCGCGATCCGCCCGTCGATGATCACGCTGGTGTCCAGGAGCTTGGGATGCGGCGCCGCCTTCGGACGTTCAGCCGCCGCCGCGCCGTGGCGCGGCAGGATGGTAGCCACTTCCTCGCGCCGCTGGAGCGCGATGTGCAGCCCCAGGTATCCGAAGATGACGCCGGCGACCAGCCGGATGTACGGACCGATCAGCGGGAGTTCTTCCAGCAGGTAGCCGACGAACAGCGCCAGCGCCAG
This sequence comes from Armatimonadota bacterium, assembly GCA_016198805.1. Lineage (GTDB taxonomy): Bacteria > Sysuimicrobiota > Sysuimicrobiia > Sysuimicrobiales > Humicultoraceae > JACQHU01. The sequence goes on along the minus strand of JACQHU010000144.1, from coordinate 4,526 downwards.
CCCCAGCAGCAGCCCGAAGACGCCCAGGAGCAGGTCGCGCAGGGAAAAGGCGGCTATGCGGTGGAGCACCCACCCCATAACACCCACGAACGCGTTCCAGAGCGGGAGGGCGACCAGCAGACCGGTGAACCCGCCGAGAACCACGCCGCCCGCGTACAGCAGAAAATCGGGCCGGGCCAGCGTCGGTGCCCAGGTACTGATGAACACCACCGCCTGGTAGCCGATCACACCCCCGAGCAACGCCCCGGCGGCTCGCAGCAAGCCGTCACGCATGTCCTCACCCGCTGAATCGCGACTCGGACCGGCCTCCAGGATCTGGCCGTCACATTCGGTTGCCCAGGAAAGTATAGCACAGCGCTGCAAAGGCCGAGAAGCCGCGCATGCAGTCCCCACGCGGGATTTGACAGGTGCGCCGACCGGTCTCTATAATAACTCTCGTTCTTGGGGCGCGCAGAGGTCGCGGCCGAGAGAGGTGCGAGGGGCATGGCAGAAATCGACCAAGGCACCTTCCAGCAGACCGTCTCCGAGTACCTGATCCGCCACCGCAGTATCCTCGATGTCCAGAGCAAGCTCACGGAAGCCGCCGCCCGCGTCAACCGGGCCATCGCCAAGTCGGTCACGTCGTGCGGGTGCATCGAGATCAGCGCCTCCCGCCAGCGGTTTCCCTCGGAGCTGAGCCTCACCGAAGTCCGCGATCTGATGAAGACGCACGTTGATGGGAAGCTTTGCGACCGGTGCCGTGAAGTACTCGAAACGGAGATCGGCAGCGCCCTGTTCTACCTGGCGGCCGTCGCCAGCCTGATGGCAGTGGATCTGGAGGAGATCCTCAAGAAGGAACACGCCCGCGTGGCGACGCTGGGCGTGTTCCATCTGACCTAAGACCGCGGTTTTCTAGCCGCTCGGACGCGGACGCGAGCTGCCTGGTGCGCTTGCTGCACCCAGCATCCTGATTCGACCATCGCGAGAAGCCTTGCGGACGATCAGCGCACCGATCCCCATGAGCAGCGCGCCAGCCAAGGGAACCAGAAGTTCCACATAGAGGCGGAAGACAGCGACGGCTATTGCCCACGCTCCGACAGCAAGCCCTCCCAGGGCGTTCAAGAACAGGCCAGCGAGCATGTAGGGCGCGCCTCCTGGTTCTCTCCCAGCCCGAATCCCGGTGACGTAACGCCAGACGCCAGTGACCGCGCTTCTTATCGCGATGTAGGAGACCAGGAACAAGACCAGGAAAGGCCGATAGCGGGGAGCGTCATGAGCTGACTATCCTCAGCGCGCTCGAGAGATCGGAAACCGGGATGACCTCCAGACCCGCCGGCGCCTCCCCGGCGCCCGACGCGGGGATCACGGCCCGCGCGAACCCGAGCCGCGTGGCTTCGGCCAGCCGCCGGCCCAACTGCGGGACCATCCGGACCTCGCCGGCGAGTCCGACCTCTCCAATGACAACGGCGCGCGGATCGACCGGCCGGTCGCGCAGGCTGCTGGCGACCGCTACTGCAATCCCCAGATCGGCCGCGGGCTCCTCGATGCTGACGCCCCCCGCCACGCTCACGTAGACGTCCTGCGTGCCCAGGTGCAGCCCCGCGCGCCGCTCGAGGACCGCCAGGAGCAGCACCACCCGGTTGTAGTCCACCCCTGCGGCCGTCCGGCGCGGCATGCCAAAGTGCGTGGGGCTGACCAGCCCCTGGATCTCAACCAGCAGCGGGCGTGTGCCCTCGATGGCGCACACCACCGCCGAGCCGGGCGCCGCCTCGGGTCGCTCTGACAGGAACGCCGCCGACGGGTTGGGCACCTCAACCAGGCCGACGCCAGCCATCTCGAAGACGCCGATCTCGTTTGTGGAGCCAAATCGGTTCTTGGTGGCGCGCAGGATGCGGTAGGCGTGGTGCCGGTCGCCCTCGAAGTAGAGCACGGTGTCGACCAGGTGCTCGAGCACGCGGGGACCGGCGATGGCGCCCTCTTTGGTGACATGGCCGATGATGAAGGTCGCGATCCGCTCGTCCTTCGCCAGACGCACCAGCGCCGCTGTGCACTCGCGGACCTGCGCGACGCTGCCCGGGGCCGACGCAATGTCCGGACGGTAGACGGTCTGGATCGAATCCACGATCAGGGCCGCCGGACGCTGTTGTGTTGCCGTCTCCAGGATCACGTCCAGGTCGTTTTCGGCCAGCAAGAGCAGCTGCGGCGACGCCACGCCGAGCCGCTCGGCCCGCAGCTTCACCTGGCGGACCGACTCTTCGGCGCTAACATAGAGGACGCGCTGACCGCTCCGCGCGACCCGATCGCCGACCTGAGCGAGCAGCGTCGACTTGCCGACGCCCGGATCGCCGCCGACCAGAACCACCGAGCCCGCCACGATCCCGCCGCCCAATACCCGGTCGAACTCCCCGAGCCCGGTCGGCGCCCGGCTCTCGGTCGCCAGCGTCACCTCGGCCACCGACACCGGCTCGGCCGCGGCGGGGCGCCGGCTGCGGCCTGACGGCGGCGCAGCGGCCTCTTCCACAAGGGTGTTCCACTCGCCGCAGTCCGGACACCGGCCCAGCCACTTGGGCGAGGTGTGCCCACAGTTTTGGCAGACGTAAGAGGTGCGCTGGCGTTCCATCGGGCCCTCCCCTACTTTATCGGCCACCGGGCCTCTCACCTTCGGGGCTGGCCTGGGGCCGCGGTTTGCGGAACCGACTGCGTGTAGCCACCACGGGCCGCAAAGGCCCCCGAGTGCGTCAAGACGCCATTCTAACAGAGCATACAAAAAGGACCCGGACGAGAAGCTGCCCGAGTCCCGATTATCGCACCGATCAGGGTTATTCTGCCAGGGCAGGTTCGCGCTTCCGCTCGAAGACGATCTGGTCGTCCCGGGCGTCGACGACCACGGTATCCCCGCTCTTGAATTGCCCCCGGAGGAGTTCGTCGCTGAGCGGGTCCTCGATCAGCCGCTGGATCACCCGCCGCAGCGGCCTGGCCCCAAACTTCGGGTCGAAACCTTCCCGCGCCAGCAGCTCCCGGGCTGCGTCGGTGACCTCCAAGTCCATGTTCTGGCCGCGGAGCTCGCGGCGCACCCGCTCCACCAGGATCCCGACGATGGTCTTGATCTGCTCGGTCGTCAGCGGCCGGAACACGATCACCTCATCCAGGCGGTTGAGGAACTCCGGCCGGAACGTGCGGCGCAACTCCTCCATGACGTGTTCGCGCATGCGTTCGTAGATGCGTTCCTGATCGACTCTTTCGTCGAAGCCCGCCGCGCGGAAGCCGATGCCCATCTCTTTGTCCAGCTGCGGCGCGCCGACGTTGCTAGTCATGATGATGACGGAGTTCTTGAAGTCGACGGTGCGGCCCTGGGCGTCGGTCAGCCGACCGTCGTCCAGGATCTGCAGCAACACGTTGAAGATCTCGGGGTGGGCCTTTTCAATCTCGTCGAAGAGCACCACCGAGAACGGGCGGCGGCGGACCGCTTCCGTGAGCTGGCCGCCCTCCTCGTAGCCGACATAGCCGGGCGGTGAGCCGACCAGGCGCGAGACGGTGTGCCGCTCGCTGTACTCGGACATGTCGATGCGGACCAGCGCCCCTTCGTCGCCAAACAGAAACTCGGCCAGCGCGCGGGCCAGCTCGGTCTTGCCCACGCCGGTGGGGCCCAGGAAGATGAACGAGCCGATGGGCCGGCGCGGGTCCTTGAGACCGGCGCGTGCCCGCCGGACGGCTTTCGCCACCGCCCGGACCGCCTCTTCCTGCCCGACGATCCGCTCGTGGATCGTCTCTTCCATGCGCAGCAGCTTCTGGGCCTCTTCCTCGACCAGGCGTGTCACCGGGATGCCGGTCCACGAGCTGACGATGTCGGCGATGTCATCGCCGGTCACCGTGTTCAGGTTGGCGCGGCCCTTCTCGCGCTTGATAGACCCTTCAAGCTCCTCGAGCTTCTGGCGCAGCACGCGCTCGCGGTCGCGGAGCTGCGCGGCGCGCTCGAAGTCCTGGGTCTTGCTGGCCTCTTCCTTCTCGCGCTTGGTCCGCTCCACGCGGTCCATCGCCTGGCGCAGTTCCTGCGGCAGGAACGACGCCTGCAGCCGGATCTTGGACGCGGCTTCGTCCATCAGGTCGATCGCCTTGTCGGGCAGGAACCGGTCGGAGATGTACTTGTCGGCGAGCGTGGCCGCGGCCACCAGCGCCTCGTCGCTGATGGCGACGCCATGGTGCGCCTCATAGCGGTCGCGTAGGCCGCGCAGGATCTCGATGGTCTGCTCGACGTTCGGCTCCGCCACCAGGATGGGCTGGAACCGGCGCTCCAGCGCCGCGTCGCGCTCGACATACTTGCGGTACTCGTCGAGGGTCGTCGCACCGATGCACTGCAGCTCGCCTCGGGCCAGGGACGGCTTCAGGATGTTGCTGGCGTCGATCGCGCCCTCCGCGGCGCCCGCGCCGACCAGGGTGTGGAGCTCGTCGACGAAGAGGATGACCTCGCCCTGGGCCTTGCGGATCTCCTCCATCACCTTCTTCATGCGCTCTTCGAACTCGCCGCGGTACTTGGTGCCGGCCACCAG
>JACQHU010000145.1 GCA_016198805.1 Armatimonadota bacterium | reverse complement strand
GCCAGCGCCAGCCCTGGCGTGGCCGCCAGGAGAGGCATCAGGCGCGCTGCCGGCACGTAGCGCTGCATCTCCACCAGGGCGCCGGAAAGCAAGGCAAGCATCAGCAGGCTCATGACCAGGTCGATGGCCGATCGCTGCCCCATCTGGCGCTGCGCCTCCTGCGGGGTCGAGCGGCGTCTCAGCCACGAGGACAGACCCCAGACAAACGGGGCCACCAGGACGGCCCCAATGATGATCACGCCGGGCCGGCCGAGCCACGCCCAGCCGTAGAGGTTGCTGGTTATCACGAAGTAGCGCTCCATCGGGCCGGCCAGGACGAACCCGATCAGCAGCGGCGCCCGCGGCCAGCCCGTCCTGCTCATCGTCCATCCCAAGAGTCCAAGAAGGAACAGCGTGACCAGGTCGCCCATGTCCTGCGTGGTCTGGTACGCGCCGAGCGCGATGGTGATCAGCACCGGCGCCGCCAGGCGGGCGAAGGGGACCTGGGTGAGCCTGGCCATGGCGGGGCTCATCGCGAAGCAGAGCCCCGCGCCGACGACGTTGGCCAGCGCGTAACTCCAGATGATGACATAGATGAGGCTCAGGTGGTCGGTCACGATGCGCGGTCCCGGGAGGATCCCATACCGCAGCAGCGCCCCCACCAGCAGGGCCGCCGAAGCGCTCCCGGGGACCATGAACAAGAGGGTCGGGATGAGGTCGCCGGCTGCGACCGCGTTGTTCGCCGCCTCCGGCGCGATGATCCCGCGGATGTCGCCTTTGCCGAACTGGCTGCGGTCCTTGCTCGTGGCCACCACGTGCCCGTAGGCCATCCAGGTGCCGGCCGTCGCGCCCAGCGCGGGCAGGATGCCGGCCCACACGCCGATCAGCGCACCGCGCAACACCAGCCACCGGTGCTGCAGGACATCCCGCAGGCCCTGCGCCCAGCCGACCCCGAGCGAGGTCTCCTGGGCGATCGCTCCGCCTCGCGAGAGCAACGCGATGACCTCAGCGATCCCGAAGATCCCCAGGGCGACGACGACCAGCGGAACCCCGTCCGAGAGATACAGCAGCCCGAAGTCGAACCGCACCTGCGCGGCGGCGGGAGACGGGCCGACCATGCCCAGCAGCAGCCCCAGCAGGCCGGCCAGCAGGCCTTTGCGCACCTCTTTCCCCAACAGGCTCCCGGCATAGCTGACGCCCAGGGCCGTCAGCATGAAGAGTTCCGGGGATCCCAGAGCCAGGACCAGGGGCCGGGCGATCGGGATCGAGAGCGTCAGGCCCAGGGCACCGATCAGACCGCCGATGAGCGACGAGAGGAACGCCGCACTCAATGCCCGGGCTGCCTGACCCTGCCGGGCCAGCGGATGGCCTTCGATGACCGAGGTCGCAGACGCCGCTGATCCCGGGGCGCCGATCAGCACCGAGGTGATGGTGTCCGAGGTGTGGACCACCGCCAGCGCGCCAGTGAGCACGGCGGCGGCGGCGATGGCGTCGAGCCGGTAGATGTAGGGGAGGACCAGCGAGACCGCCACGATGCCGCCCATCCCGGGCATGATGCCGACCACGATCCCGGCCAGGACTCCGACAAGCAGCAGTCCCAGCCTGGCGGGGTCGGCGAAGATGGCGAGCGCCGTGAGCGCCGCGTCCCACACGGTCTAGATCGTCTGCGCGTACTTCTCCTGCATCAGGGTCCGGATGAACTTGGTCACATCGAGCGTGACGCGCAGCCCCCGGTGTACCGTTTGCTCGACCTGATCGCCGCGGAGGAGGGCGTACCCTTCCAGCAGGCGTTTCGCCTGGTCCTGGAACTCGCGGTCGCGGTTCATGCGGTCGATGGCGTCGTGCAGCGGCCGGACGACCTCCGGCGGCGTCCCCTCCTGTGCCCACAGGCCGCGGCCGTAGACCCATGCCGCGGCGACCGTGGCCCGGTAGGCCTTCCAGCGCAGCAGCCCGTCGGGCTTTCGGCCGTGGATCTGCTGGTAGACCTCGTACACCGTGGGGAGGTCCGGGACCGCCGGATCGCGCACGATCTCGCCTTTCTCGTTGATGTAGCCCAGCGTCATCAGCGGCACGGCCTTCCCCTCGCGGACGAGCGGCAGCACCTGCGTGACATAAACGATGGTGGCCTGGAAGTCCAGGTTCAACTCTCCGCGCTCGAAGGCCAGGCGGGCCGGGCCCACCCCTTCGAACCCGAAGACCACGCGCGGGTTCGCGCCCAGCAACTCGAACGCCAGCAGCGCCGTCAGCACGTTACCGGGCGGCGACGGGCTGCCCATCACCAGGCCCTGGGCTTTCACGAATTCGGCCGCCGTGCGGATGCCCGTGCGCGGTGACACATAGAACACCGCCCCGCCGCCGCTGATGGCGACCAGCCGGAACCTCCGAAAGTCGTAGCGCACCGCCGGGTTCTGGATGATGAAGGCGATCTTGGATCCCACAGGGCTCGCCAGCAGCGTGAGGCCGTCAGGTTTGGCGTTCGCGGCGAACCAGTTGCTCCCGAGCACGGTCCCGCCGCCCGGGATATTGCGGATGCGCACCGAGGGGTTGCCGGCAATATGCTTTTCCAGAAAGGGCGCCAGCGCCCGGTTGAGGATGTCCGTCGGGCCGCCCACCGCGGTCGGCACCACGATCTCGATCGTCTTGCCACCGTAGTACGGGGCCTGGCCGTATCCCGGGGCGCCCAGCAGGACGACCCCCAGGACGGCCACGGTCAGGGCTGTACGCATTTCAGCTACCTCCCTGCGCGCCTGCGCGCGCCATGATCCGCCAGAGTTTCGCCGGTACAAACGGGACGTCCACGTGCCGGACGCCGAGCGGGGCCAGGGCATCGGCGACCGCGTTGGCGATGGTCGCCGGCGTCGCGATGGTCCCGGATTCCCCGATCCCCTTGGCCCCCAGCGGGTTGAACGGTGAGGGCGTCTCCATGAACTCGCTCTGCAACGGCGGGACGTCTGTGGCGCGAGGCAGGCCGTAGTCCATGAACGTCCCGGTTGCGAGTTGCCCGGTCTCGTCGTAGCGAACTTCCTCGATCAGCGCCTCGCCCAGGCCCTGGATCGTGGAGCCGAACACCTGACCCTCGGCGAGCATGGGGTTCACGATGCGGCCGGCGTCGTCGACGGCGACGAAGCGCAGCACGTGCAATTGGCCGGTCTCCCGATCCACCTCGACCGCGGCCATGTACGCGCCGAACGGGAACACCGGTCCCGGCAGCGCGAAGTAGCCGGACGCATCCAGCCCCAACTCGATGCCGCGCAGACGTGCCGGATCATACGCCGCCGCTGCGACCTGCGCGAACGTCACGGCGCGTTCCGGCGATCCGCGGACGTGCAGCCGGTCGCCGTCCCAGGCGATGTCCTCGGGCGCCGCCTCCAGCAGACGGGCGGCGATGCTGGTGGCCTTGGCCCTGATCTTCTCCAGGGCCACGACCAGCGCCGAGCCGCCGATGGTGGTCGAGCGGCTCCCGAACGTGCCCACACCGCGCGGGACGACCGCCGAGTCTCCCTGCTCGACGACCACGGCCTCCGGGGTCAGGCCCAGGAGATCCGCCGCGATCTGGGCGAACGATGTCTGGTGCCCCTGGCCGTGCGAGTTCGATCCCGTGCGGACCACCACGCGGCCGCTGGGGTTGACGATCACCGCCGCGCTCTCCCAGAGCCCGCCGCCTGCGCGTTCGACGTAGAGGGCTGTGCCGATGCCGATCAACCGGCCCTCCGTCCGGGCGCTCCGCTGTTCCTCGCGCCACCGCTCATAGTCGAAGAGGGCGGCCGCCCGATCCAGGGCCTCGGTGTAGTTTCCCGAGTCGTATGTGAATCCCAGCGGCGTCCGGTACGGGAAGCGATCGGGTGGAATGAAGTTGCGGCGCCGGATCTCCAAAGGGTCGAGGCTCACCTCCGCCGCCACCAGGTCGATCATGCGCTCGACAATGTACGCCGCTTCGGGTCTGCCGGCGCCGCGATAGGGTCCGGTCGGGACCTTGTTGGTGGCCACGCCGGTCAGCTCTACCTCGGCGGCCGGAATGGCGTAGGCCCCGGTGAGGAGCATCGCCGTCGTGATGGGAGGGTTGGCTGTCGGCGGGTAGAGGTAGGCCCCCACATCGGCGATCACGCGGCCCTTCACGGCCAGGATCCGCGCGTCGCTATCCACGGCCATCTCCACCTCCGCGTGGATCCCCCTGCCCTGGTAGGAAGCCTGTAGATTCTCGCGCCGGTCTTCGATCCATCGGACCGGCCGGCCCAGGTCCATCGCGGCGACGGCCGCCACGGCGGCTTCTGGCGGCAGGTGGCCCTTGCTGCCGAATGCCCCTCCGACGTCGGGCACGATGAGCCGCACGCGATCGTCGGGAATCCCGAGGATGCGGCTCATCTGCGCGCGCGGTCGGTGCGGGTCCTGGGCCGAGCACCACAGCGTGAACTGACCGGTCCCAGGGTCGTAGGTCGCCAGGGCGCCGCGGGGTTCGATGGGCGCTGCCGCCAGGCGGGGAATGTGGAATGTCCCCTTCACCACACGCGCGGCCGACTGGAACGCCTCCGCGACGTCGCCGCCGCTGCGCCGCCAGCGCACCAGCACGTTGTCCGGGATCGCCTCGTGGAGCACGACGTCGGCCTTCAGCGCCGCATGCGGG
>JACQHU010000021.1 GCA_016198805.1 Armatimonadota bacterium | reverse complement strand
GAAGGCCTCGGCGACCTCCAGGCGCTTGAGGGTCTTCACGCGCTTCTGTCCCGCGGCGCCCCGCAGGTCGGCGCGGAGCTGCCGGCCCAGCTTCTCCAGGTCCAGCTCCTCCAGGAGTTCCTTAATGGCCTCGGCGCCCATTCCCGCCCGGAAGTTGGCGCCGTACTTCTCGCGCATGTCGCGGTACTCGTTCTCGGTCAGGAGCTGGCGCTTCTGGAGCGGGGTGGTACCGGGGTCCACGACCACGTAGGCGGCGAAGTAGACGACGCGCTCCAGGGCCCGCGGCGACATGTCCAGCAGCAGGCCGATCCGGCTGGGCACGCCCTTGAGGTACCAGATGTGGCAGACCGGCGCGGCGAGCTCGATGTGGCCCATCCGCTCGCGCCGCACCTTGGCCCGGGTGACCTCCACGCCACACCGGTCGCAGACGATGCCCTTGAACCGGATGCGCTTGTACTTGCCGCAGTGGCACTCCCAGTCCCTGGTGGGGCCGAAGATGCGCTCGCAGAACAACCCGTCCCGCTCCGGCTTCAGCGTCCGGTAGTTGATGGTCTCCGGCTTCTTGACCTCGCCATGCGACCACGCCCGGATGTGCTCCGGCGAGGCCAGGCCGATTTTGACCGCCGAGAAGTTGTTGACGTCCTGCATGGGCTAGTAGTCCTCCACCAGGGCTTCTTCGCCTTCCAGGTTGATGCCCAAGGCCCGTGCGGTCTCGGTGATGTCTTCCTCGATCTCCTTGAGCTCGATCTCCTTCTTGTCCTCGCTGAGCACCTTGACGTCCAGGCAGAGGGCCTGCAGTTCCTTCAACAGCACCTTGAAGGACTCGGGCACCCCGGGTTCCTGGATGTTCTCGCCCTTGACGATGGCCTCGTAGGTCTTCACCCGGCCGACCACGTCGTCGGACTTGACCGTCAGCAGTTCCTGGAGGGTCGAGGCGGCACCGTAGGCCTCCAGCGCCCAGACCTCCATCTCGCCGAACCGCTGCCCGCCAAACTGGGCCTTGCCGCCCAGCGGCTGCTGGGTGATCAGGCTGTACGGCCCGGTGCTGCGGGCATGGATCTTGTCCTCGACCAGGTGGAGCAGCTTCATCATGTAAATGGATCCCACCGTGACCGGCTGGTCGAACCGTTCCCCCGTCCGGCCGTCACGCAGGACGACCTTGCCCGTGGGCGGCAGGCCGGCGGTCTCCAGGAGGGTGCGGATCTCAGCCTCGCGCGGCCCGTCAAAGACGGGCGCCTCGGCCCAGATGCCGAGCTTCTCCGCCGCCCAGCCCAGATGCGTCTCCAGCACCTGGCCGACGTTCATGCGGGAGGGCACGCCGAGCGGGTTCAGGATGAGGTCCACCGGCGTCCCATCAGGCATGTAGGGTATGTCTTCCTCCGGCAGGATTACGGAGATGACGCCCTTGTTGCCGTGACGCCCGGCCATCTTGTCGCCGACGGCGATCTTGCGCTTTTGGGCCACGTAGACGCGCACCAGGGCGTTGACGCCCGGGGGCAGTTCATCGCCCTCATCCCGGTCGCCTTTCTCGCGGGTGAACATCTTGACCGCGACGACCTTGCCCCGTTCGCCGTGCGGCACCTTCAAGGAGGTGTCGCGGACCTCGCGCGCCTTTTCGCCGAAGATGGCGCGCAGCAGCCGCTCCTCCGCGGTCAGCTCGGTCTCGCCCTTGGGCGTGACCTTGCCGACCAGGATGTCACCGGCGCGGACCTCGGCGCCGATGCGGACGATGCCGCGCTCGTCCAGGTCGCGCAGGGCTTCCTCGCCGATGTTGGGAATGTCGCGTGTGATGTCTTCGGGGCCCAGCTTGGTGTCGCGGGCCTCGACCTCGTACTCCTCGATGTGGATCGACGTGAACAGGTCCTCCCGGACCAGGCGCTCGCTGACGACGATCGCGTCCTCGTAGTTGTAGCCCTCCCAGGGCATGAAGGCCACCAGCACGTTGCGGCCCAGCGCCAGTTCGCCCTGGTCGGTGCACGGCCCGTCGGCCAGAATGTCGCCTTCCTTGACCTCGTCGCCCGTCCGCACGATGGGCACCTGGTTGATGCACGTGCCCTGGTTGCTGCGCTGGTACTTGATCAGCGGGTACTCGTCGACGTCGCGGCCGACCTTGACGACGACCCTGTCGCCGGTCACCGCCTCGACGACACCGGCGCGCTTGCAGACCACCACCGCGCCGCTGTCCGCGGCGGCCCGGTACTCGACGCCGGTGCCGACCCGCGGCGCTTCGCTCTGCAGCAACGGCACGGCCTGGCGCTGCATATTGGAGCCCATCAGGGCCCGATTGGCGTCGTCGTGTTCCAGGAAGGGGATGAGGGCGGTGGCCACCGAGACGATTTGCTTGGGCGACACGTCCATGAAGTCGACTTCCTCGGGTCGCACCAGCTTGATCTCGTGACCGTGCCGCGCCGTCACCCGCGGCCCTACCAGGTGGCCGCGCTCATCCAGGGGGGCATTGGCCTGGGCGACGATGTACTGGTCCTCCTCGTCGGCCGTCAGGTACTTGATCCGCCGCGTGACGACGCCGTCCTTGACCTCGCGATACGGCGTCTCGATGAACCCCAGGTCATTGACCCGGGCGTAGGTCGCCAGGGAGGAGATCAGGCCGATGTTCGGACCCTCAGGGGTCTCGATCGGGCACATCCGTCCGTAGTGCGACGTGTGCACGTCACGGACCTCGAATCCCGCCCGCTCGCGGGACAGCCCGCCGGGACCCAGCGCCGAGAGACGGCGCTTGTGGGTCAGCTCCGCGAGGGGGTTGGTCTGGTCCATGAACTGCGACAGCTGGCTCGAGCCGAAGAACTCCTTGATGGCGGCGACCACCGGCCGGATGTTGATGAGCTGCTGGGCGGTCACCTGGCCAGGCTCCTGGATCGTCATGCGCTCCCGGATGACGCGCTCCATGCGCAGCATGCCGATGCGGAATTGGTTCTGGAGCAGCTCACCCACCGATCGCACGCGCCGGTTGCCCAGGTGATCGATGTCGTCCACCTGGACCTCGGGATCGCTCCCGGCCAGCCGCATCAGGTAGCGCACAATCTCGACGATATCTTCCTTCGCGAGGATCCGCTCGTCGGGGTCGACGCGCAGCCCGAGCTTCTTGTTGAGCTTGTACCGGCCGACCCGGCCCAGGTCGTACCGGCGCGGCTCAAAGAACAGGGTCTGCAGCAGGGTGCGCGCGCTCTCCACGGTCGGGGGATCCCCCGGCCGCAGGCGCCGGTAGATCTCGATCAACGCCTCGTCGCGGTTCCGGGTGCCATCCTTCTCCAGGGTCGCGCGCAGGAACTTGTCCTCGCCGTAGAGCTTCACCAGCTTCTCGTCGGTCTCGTAGCCCACGGCCCGCAGCAGCGCGGTGGCCGGCAGCTTCCGCGTGCGGTCGATGCGGGCGTAGATCACCCCGCTGGCGTCGACTTCCAGTTCGAGCCAGGCACCGCGGTGGGGGATGACCACGGCCGTCGGGAGCGGCCGGCCTGACGCGTCAGGGGTGAACGAGTAGTAGGCGCCCGGGGACCGGACCAGCTGGCTGACGACCACCCGCTCGGCGCCGTTGATGATGAACGTCCCGCGGGGCGTCATGAGCGGGAAGTCGCCCATGAAGACTTCCTGCTCCTTGATCTCCCCGGTCTCCCGGATGACCAGCCGGACCTTGACCTTCAGGGCGGCGCTGTAATTGTAGTCCCGGTCCCGGCATTCTTCCTCGGAATACTTGAGGCGCTCGAGCCGGTAGCCGCCGAAGTCGAGGACCTCGGCCCCGTCGAAGACGCTGCCCGGGGGTGAGACCTTCCGGCGCCCGCTCTCGACCGCAAAGTGCAGCTCCAGGTTGCCCGTGAAGTCCTGGATGGGCGAGATCTCCTCGAAGACCTCACGGATGCCCTCCCGGAGGAACCAGTCGAACGACAGCCGCTGCACCTCGACCAGGTCGGGCATGTCGAGGATCTCGGGGATCTTGGCGAAGGAGCCGCGGCTCCTTCGCCCCCGGTGCACCATGCGGGCGTCCGGGATCTGAGGTCGGCTGCGGGTGGGTCTGGCGGCGTCCATCCTCGTCTTGGTCTTCACGGTGGAAGGCGTCACCTCCGCGAGAAGTCCGCACCGCGCCACCCGGCGCGGTGAGTCATGCGTGTACCTGACGATCCCCTAGCGATCTCGTAACTGTGGGATACCCGCTAGAGAGGTACGATCTGCGGAGCGCAGCGAGGGGTGGGGTGATCCTCACGGAAAGACGAAACCAGGGCCGGTCCCGCCGGACGGTCCCCCTGCTTTGCCCTCGCTCAGTTCACGTGCCCAGATTCGCTTGCTCACCCGCACGCGGCAGCCCCGCCGAAAACCCGTAAACACAAAGGTACTGCGGAGCCCCGCCTCTGTCAAGAGCCCCTGGTCCGCTGCCGGTGGTCCGGCTATTTGACGGTAACGGTCGCGCCCTCGGCCTCGAGCTTCTTCTTGATGGTCTCGGCCTCCTGGCGGCTGACCTTCTCCTTTACCGGTTTCGGCGCGCCGTCCACCAGGTCCTTCGCCTCCTTGAGGCCCAAGCCGGTCAACTCGCGAACGACCTTGATGACCTGGATCTTCTTCTCGCCCATGGTCTGGAGGATGACGTCGAACTCCGTCTGCTCCTCCGTGACGGCCGCCGCCCCCGGCGCCGCTGTGGCGGCCGCCATCATGGCGACCGGCGCCGCCGCAGAAACCCCCCACTTCTCCTGCAGGGCCTTGTTCAGCTCGACGAGCTCGAGGACCTTGAGCTCGCTGAGGGCTTCGACCAGCTCTTCTTTCGTCAGGCGTGCCACGTGGGTCCCTCCCCTTCCCTTATCACGCGTGATGATGGCATTATGCCGCCTGGGTCTCCGAAGAGCCCGGCGGCTGCGCTCGCTGCTCCAGGATCGACACGCACTCACGCATCGGTGCCGCCAGCAGGCCGGCCAGGCTCGACGGCGGCCCGGACAGGGCACTCAGCACATGGGCCAGCAGGTCCCCTCGGCCGGGCAGATCGGCCAGCGCCCGGGTCTGGGCCTCGTCATAGACCTGGCCCTCGACGACGCTCCCCTTCAGGGCGAGTTTGCGCGTTTGCCGGATGAACTCCTGAATGACCTTCGCCGCGGCCGCCGGGTCCCGCTCCACGAACGCCGCGGCGGTCGGCCCTTCCAGGTACCTGTCCAGGCCCCGGATGCCCACCGCGGAGCTGGCGATCCCCAGCAGCCGGTTCTTCACGACCCGGTACTCGGCCCCGGCTTCCCGGAGCCTTCCCCGCAGGGTCGTGATCTCGCCGACGGTCAGGCCGCGGAAATCTGTCAGGATGACCCCGGCCGCCTTGCGCAACCGGGCTTCCAGTCGCTGCACCTCTTCGACTTTCTCAGGTCGAGGCATTAACCGTTCGCCCTCCAGGAAATCAACAGGACCCGCCGCAGACGGGTCCCTCCCCGATCCGCTCCTCGGCAGGCGACTGGCGTCTTTCAGCCCGCAGTGCGGGCACCTGCTGTCTACGGCGCGCGGCCGCCGTGTGGCGGCCGTCATTCTTCTCTTGAGTTCAGCGTGCCATCAACTCAGCGTGCTGGTGCACGCGGGCTGCACGCCCGCGACATTCTACCACGGCCCCCCGGGGCCGTCAAACGCCTCTCGTCACCGGCGTCACCGGCGTCACCCGGGGTCAGGGCTCAGACCCGGCCGCCGTTGGCCTTGGCCGGATCAATCCGGATGCCCGGCCCCATCGTGGCCGCCACCACCAGGGATTTGATGTACTGTCCCTTCGCTGCGGCGGGGCGGGCGCGGACCACTGCGTCCACCAGCGTCGTCAGGTTCTCCAGGAGCTGGGCCTCGGTGAACTGGGCCTTGCCGATGGGAGCGTGGATGATGCCGGCCTTGTCCAGGCGGAACTCGATCTTCCCCGCCTTGATGTCCCGCACTGCCCGGGCCAGGTCGAAGGTCACGGTGCCGGCCTTGGGGTTGGGCATCAGGCCGCGCGGGCCCAGCACCCGTCCCAGGCGGCTGACCAGGTTCATGACATCCGGGGTCGCGACGGCCACATCGAACTCGAGCCACCCGCCCTGAATCTTCTCGATCAGGTCCTCGGCGCCGACGAAGTCGGCGCCGGCCGCCTCCGCCTCCTTGGCCTTCTCGCCCTTGGCGAACACCAGCACCCGCGGCGACCGGCCGGTGCCGTGCGGCAGCACGACCGTCCCGCGCACCTGCTGGTCGGCCTGCTTGGGATCGACACCCAGGCGCACATGCGCCTCGATCGTCTCGTTGAACTTCGCCGACGCGGTGGCCCGGACCAGGCGCACCGCCTCCTCCGGCGCGTAGAGCTGGCGCGGGACGCGCTGCTGCGCGGCCGCCGCATACCGCTTGCTGTGCCGTCTCATGGGGTTGCCTCCTCGCGGTCCTGTCGGGGTCAAAAGCCCCTCCCGCGTCTGCCGCGGTCTGGTGCCGCGTCAGCCGACCACCTCGATGCCCATCGACCGGGCGGTCCCCTCGATCATGCGCATCGCGGCTTCGATCGTGTTCGCGTTCAGGTCGGGCATCTTGCGCTCGGCGATCTCGCGCACCTGCTGCCGGGTCACTGTCCCGACCTTGGTCTTGTTCGGTTCTCCGGAGCCCTTCTCCAGGTCGGCCGCCTG
>JACQHU010000154.1 GCA_016198805.1 Armatimonadota bacterium | reverse complement strand
GGGACCCGGACTCGGAGGCACCGTCGCGGCGTTCGCGCCCTGTGGGCCATCGACCGGGCCTGGCCCGGCATCGAACGGGACGGACGGATCGTTGATCGCGACCTCGGCCGTGGCAAACCAGATGCCCCTCCCGGCGGCGATGTGGATCCAGGGGCGGTCCCCGATCGCCGCGCCGTACGGGAGGATGAAGATGGCTCCCGGCCGGTCCTCCAGACGGACGAGGCTGGCGCCGTAGAGCCCAACGAGCTGGGCCGGCGAGGCCAGGTACACCCGCGCGCGGAGGCGACGCGTGACGCCCGCCACCTCCCCTGCGCTGGTGATCACGATGGCTCCCCCGGCCTCATCGGCCAGGGAGAGGGTGAACCGGCCTTCCAGCGGGCCCACCTGCACTACCTCGGAGTACGCCGAGGGCCGCCAGCTCCGGCCGGGCGATCCCCCGTCCGGGGCGACCGTTTCGAGGGCCGCCAGGGCTCGATGCACCCCGGCTTCTGCGACGCCCATGGCCGCCGCCAGACGCAGCCGCGCCCCGGCGCGGGCCTGGAGGCGATTCATCACCCAGAGGAAGGACAGCGATGACCCGACGATCGCCAGGAGGATCAGGAGCGCGACAAGGACGGCGTAGCCCCCCTCGCCGTGGGCGCCTCTACCCGCGGGTGTCCCTCTCCTCATGGTGGCCTGACCCACAACGGTTCGACCTCTCCCGTGAAGTATAATCTTCCCAGGTGACAGGAGCCGTCTCCAGGGGCGACCATGTTGCTCTCGACCCGGAACATCCCATTCGAGATCCACGGCACCGGGCGCTTCGTCCTCCCCGCACGTGACTTCGTGCCCGCGTACATCAAGACCTACGAGGAGGGCCGGCTGAAAGCGAAAGCCGAGGAGGCGCTGGAGGCGCTCCGCTGCTGTACGCTGTGCCCGCGCAACTGCGAGATCAATCGCCTGGAGAACAAGTTCGCCGTCTGCAAGGTGGGGCGCTACGCCCGGGTGTCCTCCTACTTCCACCACTTCGGGGAAGAGGACGTGCTCCGGGGCTGGAACGGGTCGGGGACGATTTTCTTCGCGTGGTGTAATTTGCGTTGCGTGTTTTGCCTGGGGCCCGACGCGTGTGTCTTCACCGACCGTGGTGTGCAGCGCATCGAAGACCTCTTCGCTTCGAGCGGTCGCGAGATCGCGCTGAACGGGGGACGCGTACGGTTTCCAGAGGGGCTTCGCGTCTACACACGGGAAGGCAGGCTGGCGCCGGTCGCGAAGGCCTTCTCTCACCCGTACAGGGGCGAAATGGTTGTCCTGAAGCCCTACGGACTGCCCCCTCTCGTCCTCACTCCGGATCACGCGGTCTTCGCGGCAGCGGGCGCCGGTGCCGCGATTCAGAAGGTTCCTGCGGGAGCGCTCACGCGGTCGCATGTGCTGTTGGCTCCAAAGCTTGGATCAGTCGATTTCGACATTGCAGCGCCGTTGCGGCAGCATGGCGGCACTTTCCCAAGATCTGGACGTAGAAGGAGCACGGTCGCCGTACTCTCTGAGACGGCCGTCGTCGAAGGACCCTATGGAGAAACTGAGGAGATGTTCCTCGTCCCGATCCGCCAGATCTCGCGGGTCTGGTACGAGGGCCCTGTGTACAATCTGGAAGTCGCAGATGGCGATCATTCATACACTGCCTGCGGGGTGGCTGTCGGTAACTGTCAAAACTTCGAAACGAGCCAGATCGGCGAGGGCGAGGAGGTCAGCCCGCGCGACCTGGCCCGCATGATGCTGCAGCTGCAGGAAGAGGACTGTCACAACATCAACTTCGTGACGCCTGAGCACGTGGTGCCGCAGATCCTGGAGGCCCTCCTCATCGCGGTCGAGGGCGGGTTGCGGCTGCCACTGGTCTACAACACCGGGGCCTACGACAGCCTCCACAGCATCCAGTTGATGGACGGCGTGGTCGACATCTACATGCCCGACTTCAAGCTGTGGGACCGCGAACGCAGCCGTCGCTACCTGCTGGCGCCGAACTATCCGGAGGCGGCGCGTCAGGTTATCCGGGCCATGCACGAGCAGGTTGGCGAACTCAAGGTCAACGAGGACGGGCTCGCCGTCCGCGGCGTCCTCGCGCGCCACCTGGTGATGCCGGGGATGCTGGAGGACACCCGTGAGATCATGCGGTACCTGGGCGGGCTCTCGAAGGATACCTACGTGAACGTCATGGACCAGTACGCTCCAGCCTGGCGGGCGAAAACGGAAGAGAGATTCCAGGACATCAACCGCCGCGTGTTCCGCAAGGAGATGGAAGAGGCCTATAACTTCGCCAGAGCGGCCGGGCTGTGGCGGTTCGACACGCGGTGGCGGCTGATGTCCCGGAAGGCATGGGCGTGAGGACCGGTGTGGCTGAATCCGCGCCTCGCCCACCCGATCTTCCGGTCACCGCTCACGCCGCGTCACCGGTAGTGCCGTGCCAGTTCAGAGGCATACTGGCGGCCGACGGCTTCGGCGTTCTGCACCAGCCATTCGCTTAATCGCGTCCTCCCTATGGGAGGGCTGTCTGGCACCAGCAGCCCCGCCATCAGGCCATCGAGTTCCCCCCGGGTCAGCACGACGTCCCGCACGATCCAGCCGACTATGCGCGAGAGCGCCAGGGCGAGGCGTGGGGGCACGTGCACCAGGAGGGCACGACGACCGATCGTCCGGGCCATGAGGCTGACCAGCTCTTCGAAGGTGTAGATCTCCGGGCCCACGGCATCGATGACAAGATTGTCGTCCCGGCGGCCGGCGTCCACGGCAATTGCGGCCACATCCTCGACACTGACCGGCTGCAGCCGATACGCTCCGGACCCCGGGATGGCGAAGACCGGAAATCTGCGCAGCAGCCAGGCGATGTTGTTGAGCAGGATGTCCCCCTCCCCGAAGACCAGGGAGGGCCTGACGATCGCGTAGGACAGCCCGGAGCTCATCAACGCTTCTTCGAGGACCGCTTTGCCGCGGAAGTAGTCCAGGGGCGAGGCCGTGCTGGGGTTGGTGACGCTGAGGTGGACAATCCGGCGGACGCCGGCCCTGCGAGCCGCGCCAAACAGGGTCAGGGTGTTCTGGACCGCGTGCTCGAAGGTCACCCCGCCGTGGGGGAACCGTATCCAGTACGTGTTGTACAGGGTCGCGGCGCCCCGCAGCGCCCCGGCCAGTTCGTCGGGCCTCTCAAAGGATAAAGGAAACGCCGCGATGCGACCCCCGAAAGGATCCGCGCGGCCCTGACGGCCGACGAGGGTCCTGACACCCTCCCCGCGCTCCAGCAGCCGCCGGGCGATGGCCCGACCCGTATAGCCGAAGGCCCCGGTGACGACGCTGAGCACCGGGACTGCGTCGCCGTCCTCGGCCTAGCCCACTTTCACGCGCGCCAGCACGTTGATCAGCTCGCGGCAGAACGCCGGCAGATCGGGCGGCGTGCGGGACGAGACCAGGGTGCCGTCGACTGCGACTTCCTGGTCCACCCAGCGGGCCCCGGCGTTGACCAGGTCGTCCTTGATGGCCGAGACACTGGTCACCGTGCGGCCGCGCACGATGCCCGCGGAGATCGGCACCCAGCCGGCATGGCAGATGAAGGCCACCGGCTTCCCCGCCTCGTGCATCGCCCGGACGAAGTTCAGCATCGCCGCGTGCCGCCGCATGCGGTCGGGCGCGTAGCCGCCGGGGATCACGAGCGCGTCGAAGTCGGCGGCGCTGACCTCATCCATGCCCAGGTCGGCCTTCGCGGGGTAGCCGTACTTGCTCTTGTAGGTCTCGCCGGCCTTAGGGCCGACGATCTTCACATCTGCGCCCGCCTCGCGCAGGCGCAGCGCGGGATACCAGAGTTCCAGGTCTTCGTACATCTCCTCCGCCAGGACAGCCACACGC
>JACQHU010000142.1 GCA_016198805.1 Armatimonadota bacterium | reverse complement strand
TTGAACCTTGAACCTTGAACAGGGATCTGGCGACGCCTGGCTCGCGGCTATCATCTGCGTGCAGGAGGTGCGTGTTGATCACCAGCGTGCCGAGCGACGTGACCCCCCCGGCTGGCGGTCTGCGGATGGTAGACCCCGAGCTCTCCCGCCTGATCGAGCGGGACCGCCGCCGCCACAACCAGACCCTCAACCTCATCGCCAGCGAGAACTACGCCTCGCGCGCCGTCCTCGAGGCGCTCGCCAGTCACCTGAACGTCAAGTACGCCGAGGGCTATCCCCACGCGCGCTACTACCAGGGCGTGGCGCTGGTCGACGACATCGAGTCGCTAGCCATCGAGCGGGCCAGGGCGCTCTTCGGCGCCGAGCACGCCAACGTCCAGCCCTACTCCGGTAGCCCGGCCAACATGGCCGCGCTCTACACGCTGGCAAAGCCCGGCGACACCATCATGGGGATGGACCTCAGCCACGGCGGCCACCTGACTCACGGCAGCAGGGTCAGCTTCTCGGGCATCCAGTTCAACGTCGTCTCCTACCACGTTCGCCAGGACTCGGAGAAGATCGACTTCGACGAGGTCGAGGCGCTGGCGAAGGAGCGCCGCCCGAAGGTGATCATCGCCGGCTACTCGGCCTACCCGCGCGAGATCGACTGGGCGGCCTTCCGGCGCATCGCCGACCTGGTGGGGGCGAAGCTGCTGGCCGACATCGCCCACATCGCCGGGCTGGTGGCCGGCGGGGCGCACTCATCGCCGATCCCCTACGCCGACGTGATCACCTCGACCACTCACAAGACGCTGCGCGGCCCGCGCGGGGGACTGATCCTCTGCCGCGCCGAGTACGCGAAGGACGTCGACCGGGCGGTCTTCCCGATGCTGCAGGGCGGCCCGCACCTCCAGCAGATCGCCTCCAAGGCGGTCTGCTTCCACGAGGCGCAGAGCGAGGCGTTCCGCGCCTACGCCCGGCGGGTGGTGGAGAACGCGCGCGCGCTGGCAGACCGCCTTCAGGAGCGCAGCTTCAGCCTGTGGGCCGGCGGGACGGACAACCACCTGCTGGTCGTCAAGCTGTTTGACCGCGATTTCACCGGCGCGGCCTTCGCCGCGGCGCTGGAGCAGGCCGGGATTATCACCAGCAAGTCGACGGTCCCTGGCGAGACGCGCTCGCCACGCCAGACCAGCGGCGTGCGCTTCGGCACGCCGGCCCTGACCAGCCGCGGCGCCACGCCAGACGACATGCGGCGGATCGGCGACCTAGTCGCCCGCGTCGCGGAGCACGTCGGCGACCCCGCGGCCCTGCGCTGCATCGGCCGCGAGGTGCGCGCGATCGCCGACGGACTGGCGAGAATCGCCTGACGGCGGGACGGCGGGACGGCGGGACGGCGGGAGGGCGGGACGGCGGGAGGGCGAGAGAGCGGGATGGCGAGACGGCGGGACAGCGGGACGGCGAGAGGTTCCCTTCCCGCTGTCTCCTTGTCTCGCCGTCCCGCCGTCCCGCCGTCTCGCCGTCTCACTCCGAAGGAGCAAAGATCCCGCTAAACGTCTCGACCTCCAGGCCGCGCTGGCGGAGGCGGCGGACCAGCTCGTCGATCCCTATGCTGTCACCGGGGGCGTGGCCGGTGATGATCGCCGCCCCGCGCACATCGTCAGCCTGGAGGCGGGCCACGTCCTCGGCCCCAATGTGCATGTACACGACGGTGTCCACCCCGTAGGCGAAGTAGGCCGCCAGGACGGGGTAGCCGCCGTTGGTGCCGCCGGAGATCGAGACCGCCACCTTCCCAGCCGGCGCATGCGGGCTGCCGTAGACCACCTGCGGGCGCAGCTCTGAGGCCTGGAAACTGGAGAGCCGACCGATGTATGCCGCCACCTCGGCCACCGTGGCCCGCGGGGTGGCGGCCTGCAGCTCGCGAATTGCGCGCTGGATCTCAGCGCGGCAGTAGATGTCCAACGGCAGGTGGACGTTCATGAACGGCATGCCGAGCAGGCGCGCCACCGAGACCGTGTGGTCGTCGTTGGCGTTCATCTCCGAGAGGCGGATCGCCTCGCGCCGCTCGGCGATGGCGGCGGTGATGGCGTGCTCCGGCACGCCGGCCTCACCCATTAAGACGTAGTGGCGCTCGAACACCTTCCAGAAGCCGGCCCGCCGGACCGGGTGGTGGGCGATCAGGGCGTCGAAACCGAGGTCCCTCGCGATCTTCAGCTCGGCCGGGCCGGCGTCGATGCCGACCAGGACGCGGCGCAGGTTGTCGCCGCGGACCCAGATGCCGGAGTCCTCGGGCACCTCGGCCAGCCCGCCCATCTCGAGGGCAATGGCCATGATCTCTTCGGTCGTCATCGCTCGCGATCCGTCCGGCCTATTCCCCCCGGCCGTGTCAACACAGATGATAGCCGGTTGGGAGAGGGCTGGGGTGA
>JACQHU010000146.1 GCA_016198805.1 Armatimonadota bacterium | reverse complement strand
CGCGCCCGGGGGCCCAGCATGCCCAGATAGGCTAGCGGCGTCGGGAGGAAGGCGCGCAGCAGATCCCGGTCGTGCACATAGTTGTGGGTCATGATCAGCACGTAGGTGTGCGGGTCGATGGGAACCTTCTGCCCGGCTTCCGGGAAGTCGGTGCGGACGAACCCGGATGCGCCGGGGAACCGCTCAGAGGTCAGAAACGCTTCCCGGCGGTCGATGACGATCACCCGCCAGCCCAGCTGTGACGCGAACTGCACCACCGGAATGGCATCGTGCCCGGCCCCACACACGATGAGCCGCAGCGGCGGATGCAGGACCTCGACGAAGAGCCGCACGCGACCGGCCGCGGTGCGGACGGGATGCGCGCCAGACCGGAGGTCCCCAAAGGCCGCCTGAGCCAGGCGCACGGCTTCGGCATCGACGGCCGCATCGCCCAGGCTGCCCTGAGCCCCGCCGTCTTCCCCGATGACGATGCGGCGCCCGACCGGAGTCGCCGGCGTGCCTTCCACCGCCGTCGCGACCACCACCGGCTCCTCGCTGGCCAGGGCGGCCCGGGCCGCGCGCCAGAGGGGATCGTCGGCCGTCGTGGGCTCGACGAAGACCTCGATGGCCCCGTTGCAGCCCAGCCCCAGCCCCCACACCGCGTCGTCATCCGCGGTGAGATCGTACATCATCAGGCGCGGCGTCCGCTGCTCCATGACCTCTCCTGCCACGACGGCCACGTCGCCCTCCAGGCAGCCGCCGCTGATGTTGCCGGTCTGCTGCCCTGACTGCGCGATCAGCAGACGCGCGCCCGCGCGGCGATAGGTGGACCCACGCACGCCGATGATCGTGGCCAGGGCCATGGGCTCGCCGCGCCGGGCAGCGGCCTCGGCGGCGTCCAGGATCTCAGCCAGTTCCTTCATCGGCGTGGTCATGGCGTTCGGGCCAGGTATCGCTCGAGCCGGCGCAGGCTCTCAACATTGTGGGCCGGGGCGAACACGTCCACATAGGGAAGCGCGACCCGCATCCCCTGGCAGATCGGCTCGTAGCCCGGGCTCGCCAGCAGCGGATTCAGCCAGATGACCTTGGCCGCCCGGCGCTGGAGTTCGGCCATGGCGGTCTCCAGCACATCGCCTTCCCCGGTATCCCAGCCGTCGCTGACGATGACGACCACCGTCCGGCCGTCCAGCGTCTGCGCGCCGTAGTCGGTCAGGAACCTGCGCAGGCTCCGGCCGATCTTCGTCCCGCCGGACCAGTCCGGGACTCGCCGCGCGATCTCGTCCAGGGCGGCCCGCAGGTCCTCATGCGCCAGCGCGCCGGTGATCCGGTGGAGCCCGGTGCTGAAGACGAACGTCTCGACGCGCGAGACGGCGTGCTGCAGGGCGTACACGAACTGGATCAGGAAGCGGCTGTAGAGGTCCATCGACCCGCTGACATCGCACAGCAGCACGATGCGGGTCTTCTGAAGCTTCCGCTCGCGCCGCAGGATCTCGAGGATCTCCCCGCCGCGCCGCAGGCTCCCCCGCATGGTCCGGCGGAGGTCGACCAGGTGGCCGCGGCGGGCCTGCCGGGTGCGCCGCGAGAGGCGGGTCGCGACCTTGCGCGCGATGGCCGCCACGACCGCCGCAATCTCATTGAGTTCGTCAGCGGAAAACGCGCTGAAGTCCTTCCGCGTCAGCATTTCCACCGGGCTGTACGCGGGCACCCGCTCGCCCTCGCCGGCATCTTCCGCCTCGTCCTGCCACTCGAGCAGCACGCGGTCCAGCACCTGCTGCCCATCCATCGACAGCGTGCTGTCTGCGCCGGGGGTCTGTAGCCGCCCGCGCTCCCTGCGCGCGCCCCAGAACTCCCAGAACACCTCGTCGAAGATCCGCTGGGCGTCCTGGCCCGAGGCCAGGACCGCGCGCAGCGCCAAGTAGGTGTCCCGCCGATCGGCCAGGTCGATGCCGGCGAGCGCCCGCAGAGCGTCCGCCGCCTCCTGGGGCCCGACGCTCAGACCCCGCCGGCGCAGCAGGCGGCAGAACTCGACGACGTTGGCGACCAGGTCGCCGTGCCGAGGGCGCGTTATCGCCGCGCCTGCAGCCGGTCGGCGACCCGCGCCACGACCTCCTGACTCCATGGCCGTCCTTCCCGTCCGAGTGTCGCGACCCCATCCAGCAGGGCGTCCAGCCACTGCGTCCGCACCAGGGTCGCGTCGTCCTGATGTTTGAACAGGACGCCGAGGGTCTCCTCGACGGCCTCCCGGTCGAGGTGATCGCGGTGCAACGCCATCAGCGCCGCGCTCCAGTCCAGGGTCTCCGCCACCCCGGGGATCTTCTCCAGCCGGATGCGGCGCACCATCTGCATGAACGCGCCGATCTGCTCCGCGAGATGCCCGTTGACGTGCGGCACCCGGCGGCGGACGATCTCGAGTTCCTTCTCGAAGGTCGGGTAGTCGATCCAGAGATACAGGCACCGCCGCCGCAGCGCGTCGCCCAGTTCGCGCGTGCGGTTGCTGGTGAGCACGACGTGGGGCGTCGTCTTGGCGGTGATGGTCCCGATCTCGGGGATCGACACCTGGAAGTCCGACAGGACCTCCAGGAGGAACGCCTCGAACTCGCTGTCCGCACGATCGATCTCGTCCACCAGGAGCACGGGGGCCGTCTCGCGCGTGATGGCGTCCAGGAGCGGCCGCTTGAGCAGGAAGCCTTCGCTGAAGATCTCGGCCTCTCGCTCCTCGACCGAGCGGTCGCCGCCTTCCGACAGCCGGATATGGAGCAACTGCTTCTGATAGTTCCACTCGTAGAGCGCGGTGGTGGCGTCCAGGCCCTCGTAGCACTGCAGCCGGATCAGGTCGGCGCCCAGCGCCCTGGCCATGACCTTGGCCACTTCGGTCTTGCCGACGCCCGCCGCCCCTTCAATCAGCAGCGGCTTGCGCAGCGCAATGGACAGGTAGACGCTGGTCGCAATCGCCCGGTCCGCCACGTACCCCTGACCGGCGAGCAGTTCCTGGATCCGGCTGATTTCGGGATGCATCTATCACCCCAAAACGTCCGTCGTGAAGCGAGGGGATGGCGCCGCCATCCCCTCGTGGCACATTTCCATCTTACCCTATGCTCCCAGGTCGGCCAAGTCCGTTAACGGACGAACCAGCCGACCCACTCCAGATGAACCGCCACTCACCCCTCCAGCTGTGCCTTCAGGCACTCGAACAGCTCGCCGGTTTTCTTCTCCACGGTACTGCTGAGCACTCTGGCGCCGACGCTGGCAATCGTCCCGCTGACGACGACGTCGGCTTTCCAGTCCAGGCGGGTCGTGCCTCCTTCCCCGTCAGCCAGGTCGAGGGCACTCCGAACGTCCACGGCGGTCCCCAGCCCTCCTCCCCGGCCCGTGAGCACCGCGTGGGTAGGAGCCTGCAGATCCGTCATGGCCACATCAAAGGCGAAATCACCTCTGATGAACCCTACGCCGACGCGGACCACCGCCTTGAACGTCCCTTCCTCCTGAACCTCAAGCCGCTGCACGTCGGGCAGGCACTTGCTGACGGCCTGGGGGTCCACCAGAAACGCCCAGACCTTGTCTCTGGGGGCTCTGATCATGAGGCTTCCCTGAAAGTGCAGCGCCATGCTACGGTCCCGCCGTCACGTATCGCGCCGGCTCTCGCTCAAAGGTGTGCCGGCAATGGGCGCTGCAAAAGTAGACCCTGACGCCCTGATGATCGACGGTGTGTGTCGCCGTCGCGATCGCCACGGTCATCCCACAAATCGGATCGGTGGCCATCTCCTGACGGGGAACTTCCTTGACGCCCGGCGTCCGGGAGCGGCGGACCTGGATGATCTCCGCCATGATGCTGACGGCGATCTCCTCGGGGGTGACGGCGCCGATGTCCAGCCCCGCCGGCACCTTAACCCGATGCACGTGTTCTGCCCCCAGCCCGCGGCTCACCAGGTGCGCGAACACCGCCTCCGCCCGCTTTCGGCTCGCGACCAGGCCGACGTAACCGGCTCCGGTGCCCACGAGGTCCTCCAGCGCCTCCTCGTCATAGTCGCCCATCGTGGCGACGACCGCGTACGTGTCTGATGAGATCGTGCTCTTGAGCCCTTCCAGCGGCAGGCGAAGGTCGGCCTCGAGATCGTCCGCCTGTCCTCTGTGCCCTGCCTCCCCACCGGCATCGGCCACGCAGACCGCAAACCCCGCCAACCGTCCCAGCCGGGCCAGGGCGCGAACCAGCGGCGCCTCCCCGATGAGGAGAAGCTGGGGCCGGGGCAAGACGGGCTCAATGTAGATTTCCAGGCTGCCGCCGCTGTGGCAGGTCATCGTGTGATGGATCACTCCCTCCTGCTCGGCGCGATCGGTCTCTTCCGGGCTCAGGCTGATCAGCCGGGGGGTGCCCTCGCGGAGCCGCACGAGGCTCTCGCGGATGACGATGGGGTGGGCGCAGCTTCCCCCCACCCACCCCTCCAGCGTCCCGTCGGCACGGACGATCGCTTTCATCCCCGGCCGCGCCGAGGCCGGCCGCTCCACCCTGACCACGGTGGCCAGGGCGAACGGCTCCCCGCGCGCCGCCAGCTCGTGCGCCCGCGTCAGCAGGTCATCCATCCGGTCAGCCCTTACTCCGTCACGCCGCGCTCCCGCAGCACCTTCCACACCTTCCACGGCGTGATCGGAATGTCGAGATGCCGCACCCCCAGGTGCCACAAGGCATCGATCACCGCGTTGGCGATGGCGGCCGGCGCGCCCACCGTGGCCGACTCCCCCACGCCCTTCGCCCCCAGGGGATGGTGCGGCGACGGCGTGGTGGTCTTGTCGGTCTCCCACCGCGGCGTCTCGACCGCCGTGGGGAGCAGGTAGTCCATGAAACTGCCGCCCCGGATGTTGCCGTCCTCGTCGTAGGTGATCTCCTCGTAGAGGGCCGGTGCCAGCCCCATGGTGAGGCCGCCGTGAATCTGCCCTTCCACGATCATCGGGTTGATGATGTTGCCGCAGTCGTCCACGGCGACGAATCGCCGGATTTTCACCTCGCCGGTGCCATTATCGATGTCCACCACGCAGATGTAGCTGCCGAACGGGAACGTCAGATTGGGTGGGTCGTAGTACGACACGGCCTCCAGGCCGGCCTCCAGCCCCTGAGGATGGTTCGTGTAGGCGGCGAAGGCGATCTCCTGGATCGTCTTGGCCCGGTCCGGCGATCCCTTCACGTAGAATTTCCCCCGCTCCCAGGCCAGGTCGTCCTCATGGGCCTCCAGCAGGTGCGCCGCGATCTTTCTGGCCTTGTCGCGGATCTTCCGGGCGGCCATGGCGCCGGCGGCCCCGGCCACGGGGGTGCTGCGGCTGGCGTAGGTGCCCAGGCCATAAGGGGCGGTGTCGGTATCGCCTTCCTCCACGACGATGTCGTCCTCAGGGATGCCGAGTTCATGCGCAATGATCTGGGCGTAGGTCGTCTCGTGGCCTTGTCCCTGGGACTTGGTCCCGAAGCGGGCGACGACCTTCCCCGTGGGGTGGATGCGGATCTCGGCGCTGTCGAACATCTTGAGACCCAGGATGTCGAAGGTGTGCGACGGGCCCGCCCCTACGATCTCCGTGAAGCTGGAGATGCCGATCCCCATCAGCTCACCGCGCTTGCGCTTCTCGGCCTGCTCCCGGCGCAGGTCGGCGTACCCGATCTTTTCCATGGCCTTCCTGAGGGCCGCCTGGTAGTTGCCGCTGTCGTAGGTCCAGCCGAGCGGCGACTGGTACGGGAAGGCCTCCGGCGGGATGAAATTCTTCAGGCGGAATTCTGCCGGGTCCATCCCCAGTTCATGCGCCACGATGTCCGCCATCCGCTCGATCATGTACGACGCCTCGGTCACCCTGAATGAGCAGCGGTAGGCGATGCCTCCCGGCGGCTTATTGGTGTAGACGCCATCCACTTCTGCAAACGCCGACTTGAAGTCATAGGATCCGGTGCAGATGGAAAACAGCCCGGCAGGGAACTTGGAGGGGTTCGCGGCGGCGTCGAAGGCCCCGTGGTCCGCGATCGTCTTCACACGGAGGGCAGTCAGCGTTCCGTCCTTTTGGGCTGCAAGTTCGGCGGTGATGTGGTAGTCGCGGGCGAACGAGTCGGCCTGCATGTTCTCCATGCGATCCTCGATCCACTTCACCGGCTTGCCGGTCAGCACCGAGGCCGCCACGGCCAGCACATACCCGGGATAGACTGGGACCTTGCCGCCGAACCCGCCACCGATATCTGGGGCAATCACCCGGATCTTGTGCTCGGCAAGACCCAGGTGCCCGGCCACGAGCGCGACGACGGTCCGGATGGCGTGGGGGGCCTGCGTGGTCATCCACAGGGTCAGTTTTCCCTCAACAGGCTCCCACCGGGCAATGCATCCGCACGTCTCAATCGACGATACGTGAATGCGCGGGATGTAGATGTCCTGCTTGACCTTGACCGCGGCCTCCCGAAATGCCGTATCGGCAGCGGCCTTGTCCCCCACTTCCCAATGCCAGATGTGATTGCTCTTGTGCTCCCGATCCTGGCGCAGAATTGGCGCGCCGGGCTCTAGCGCCTTCCTGGGATCCACGACCACCGGCAGCGGCTCGTACTCCACCTCGACCGCCGCGACGCCATCGGCGGCGATGTACCGTTCCGTGGCCAGCACGGCCGCGACCTCCTGCGACTGGTACAGCACGGTATCGATGGGGAGCACCATCTGGCGATCGGACATCAGCGTCGGCATCCAGGCCAGGCCGTACTTGTCCAGGTCCTTGCCGGTGATCACGGCGAGCACGCCGGGGATCGCCACGGCCTTCTCGCTATGGATCGCTTTGATCCTGGCGTGCGCGTACGGACTGCGCACGATGTCCAGGTACAGCATGCCCGGGAGCTTGATGTCATCGATATACGTGCCCTTGCCGCGAATAAACCGCGCGTCCTCTTTGCGCTTGACCGCGTGCCCCATGCCGTGCGCCTGTGTGGCCATGGCGATCAGCTCCTTCCCCCGGCGGGTGCCGGCGCGCTGCGCATCTTCTCGGCCGCGTGCTTGATCGCCTCGACGATGTTCACATATCCGGTGCACCGGCAGAGATTGCCCGAAATCGCCCACCGGATCTCCGCCTCAGACGGGTTGGGGGTCCGCTGGAGGAGGGCGTAGCCCGTCATCATCATCCCCGGGGTGCAGAACCCGCACTGGAGGCCGTGCTGCTCGTGGAATCCCTCCTGGATCGGATGGAGCTGGCCATCCCTGGCCAGGCCTTCCACGGTCATGACCTCCCGCCCATCGGCCTGGACGGCGAAGATGGTGCAGGATTTCACCGGTCGGCCGTCCATGAGCACGGTGCAGGCCCCGCAGTTGGTCGTGTCGCACCCGATGTGTGTCCCCGTGAGACTCAGCACCTCCCGGAGGAAGTGGACGAGCAGCAGCCGCGGTTCCACCTCAGCGTGATGGGCCGTGCCATTCACGGCGACCGAGATTCGGCTAGCCACCTCACTCACCCCCCCTGGCCCTCTGGAGGGCCCGCCTCAGCGCCCGAGCCGTCAGCACTCTCACAACGTCCCGTTTGTACTCCGCCGGCCCGCGCAGGTCGGAAGCCGGGTCGGACTCGTCGGCCGCCGCCTGCGCCGCGCGCGCGATGGTGGCCTCGTCGGGCTTCTGCCCGCGCAGGATCTGCTCCGCCCGCTGTGCGCGCAGGGAGGTGGCTCCCACGTTACAGAGGCCGATCCCCGCCTGGTCACACGTTCCCCGACTATCGAGCACGAGCGAGGCCCCGACGGCGGCGATGGCGAAGTCGCCCACCTTGCGCTCCAGCTTGAGGTAGGCGCCCCCGCTGCGCGCCGGAGGCCGGGGCACGCGGATCTCGGTCAGGAGCTCATCAGGTTCGAGGACCGTCGTAAACGTGTCAACCATGAAGTCATCGATTGACACGGTGCGCGCGCCGCGGGGGCTGGTGGTCACGACCGACGCCTGAGAGGCCAGCATCGCCGCCCCCCAGTCCCCCGCAGGGTCGGCGTGCGCGAGCGACCCGCCAATGGTGCCCATGTTGCGCACCAGGGGGTCGGCGATGACCCTGGCGGTATCGGCGAGCAGAGGGTAGTGCGCGCGTATGAGATCCGACGCTTCGAGGTCGGCATGCCTGGTCAGAGCCCCGATGCGCAGGAAGCCGTCAGCCTCCTGGATATAGGCGAGTCCCGAGATCCGGTTCAGGTCGATCAGGTATCGGGGGGCGGCCAGACGGAGCTTCATCAGGGGGACCAGGCTGTGACCGCCGGCGAGCGGTTTCGCCTCCGCCCCATACCTCTGGAGGAGGCTGACCGCCTCATCGACCGTCCTGGGCGCGAAATATTCGAACCTGTCTGGGATCATCCCACCCCACCCCCTGTGCCTCAGTCTTCGTGGAGCGACTCTCACGCCAAAGGCCAGATGGGGCCGCGCACGGTCCGCCGCGCGGCCCAGTTCGAACACCGCCCTCCCCAGCCCATATCGTCTGGACTGGGGAGCAGACTCCAGGAAACCGAATCGCTCCAGGGTCTTGAGGATGCTATGGCAGGTGCTCTTGTTCAGAGCGAGAGCCCGGTAGATCTGGGCGAGGGTCGCGCCCCGGGTCCCCTGGCGTTCCAGGTACCGGAGGATTCTGATAGCCCTCACCACAGCAGGTACCACGGACCCCCCCACGGCGGAAGTTCACCTGCTAGCGCGGGCGCGATAGCGCGATAGTTCGTTCTGTAGAGAGAACGATGTGGCCGGTTAAGAGCATAATCCGCCAGTGGCGCCAAAGTGTCAACCCCCAGGTGGGCGGCGAGGAGAGTCAGCTAGATGGGAGGCCCTGCTTACCGGACCGCCTGCGGTCCCGCGCGGCAGCCAGCGCGCGGCGGGTGAGCACGCGGGCGAGATGCCGCCGGTACTCGGCGCTGGCGTGCAGGTCGGCGCTGGCGTCCACCCCGTCCGCGGCCGCGGCAGACGCCGCGGCCAGGACCTCATCGGTGGGTTCCTGGCCCAGGAGGGCCTGCTCAACATGCCTGGCGCGGTAGGCCGCCGATGCCACGCCCGTAATCCCCACGCGCACGTGGCGGCATCGCCCGTCGCCGTCCAGCGCGACCGAGGCGGCCACACCGGCCAACGCGAACCCCGAGGCCGGGTTGGGCATCTTCATGTAGGCGGCGCCCACCCGCTGCGCCGTCGGAAGGCTGATCTCGATCAGGAGTTCGTCCGGACGCAGTGCCGTGGCCATGAGCCCCTGGAAGAATTCCGATGCGGGAACGATCCTGGCGCCGTCGGGCCCTTGTAGCACGAACTCGGCATCCAGGGCCAGCAGCGTGGCGGGATAGTCCGCGGCGGGATCGGCGTGGACTGCCGCCCCGCCCATCGTCCCCAGGTTCCGCACCTGCAGGTCGCCGATGGTCGAGGCGGTCTCGGCCAGCACGGGCACCCACCGCCGGACCGCCGGCACTGACTCGATCATCGAGTGCGTGGCCAGGGCCCCGATCCGCAGGCGCCCGCCGCCGGCCCTGATGCGTCGCAGTGCGGCGATCCGGCCGATGTCGATCAGGTGCGCTGGCGCGGCCAGCCGCAGCTTCATCATCGGCAGCAGGCTCTGCCCGCCGGCCAGCACCCTGGCCACGGATCCGAGCGTCTGCAGCAGGCGCAGGGCCGCGCCCAGGGTCTTGGGGCGATGGTAGGTGAACGGCGCCGGAATCATCGGGCCGCCCGCGTCAGGTCTTGCGCCGGACGACTTCGCGCTCGAGGGCCTTGAAAAACTCGCCCGCCAGCTGCTTGGCCACACCGCCGAAGAGGCGGTGCCCGACGCTCATCAGCACCCCCGTCACCTGCGCGTCGCCGACGTAGTGCACCATCGTCTTGTCACCCTGCGCCTCCAGGGTCAGGGCGCCCGACGCCCTGATCGTCCCGACCCGGCCGCCGCCCTCGACGACCAGCGTCATCCGCTCGGGCGGCGCCTGGTCGGTGATACGGACCTTCCCCTCATAGGAGCCCTTGACCGGCCCCACCGCCAGCTCGATGGTCGCGTCATAGGTGCCCTCGCCCGTGGGCTTCAGGGTCTTGAGGCCGGGCGTGGTCCTGGTGAGCACCTCAGGGTCGTTGAGAGCGGCCCAGACCTGCTCGCGCGGAGCCGGCAGCGGGTATTGGCCTTCGATCTTCATCGGGATCCTCCCGCTCAGGGG
>JACQHU010000141.1 GCA_016198805.1 Armatimonadota bacterium | reverse complement strand
TTACCCGGACCGCCCTGGCCCGGACGTTCGAAGTAGAGTAAGTATAGGGGCAAAAACGCAGGAATTGCAACGAGCCACCCGAACTCCCCCTCGGAGATCGTCGAGCCGCTTTCATGCGCATCATCCCCCTGTTGCTTCCCACGCCGTACCCGGTCGGTCCGGTCAACGCGTATCTGCTGCCGGGTCCGCCGGTGACGCTGGTGGACTGCGGCCCCAAGACCGACGAGGCGCGGGCGGCGCTGGAGGAAGGCCTCCGGCGGGCGAGCTGCAAGTTCGAGGCCATCGAACGCCTGGTCATCACCCATGGGCACACCGACCACTTCGGCCTGGCCGCGGCGGTCGCGGCGGCCAGCGGTGCCCGGGTGTACGCGCACGCCGATGAAGTGCCCAAACTGGTCGGGGACCGCTCGTTCGTGGAGCCGGCGCGGACCCTGATTACAGAAGCCGGGTTTCCCTCGGAGGTCGCCGATGCCCTGTTCAACGTCTGGCGGAGCTTCCGCGGGCACCTCGACCGCATCGCCCCGACGCACCTGGTGGCCGACGGCGACCGGCTCCCCCTGGAGGACGGCAGCCTGGAAGTCCTGCACACCCCGGGCCATGCCCAGGGGCACATCTGCCTGTGGGACGGGAAGACGCTCATCGCGGGTGACCTGCTCCTCGAGGAGATCAGTCCCAACCCCGTCATCGAGTTCGACCTTGAGGGGCGGCGGCTGCACACCCTGCCCGCCTACCTCCGGTCCCTCCACCGGGTCGCCGCGCTCGAGCCGGAGGTCGCTTACCCGGGCCACGGCGAACCGATCACAGCCCCCGCGGCACGCATCGCCGAGATCCTGCGCCATCACCACGACCGCAAGGAGCGCCTGGCCCGCATGCTCGCCGGGCGGGACTGGACGCTGCGTGATCTCGCGGCCGAATGGTTCCCCGGCCTGGACCTGCGGACCCTGTTTCTCGGCCTCTCGGAGGTCATGGGCCACCTGGACCTGCTGGAGGAGGAAGGGCGCATCACCATCGACCGGCGCGGCGGCGTGCTCCACTACCGGGTGGCCGCGCCTGATGGCGGGTAACGCCAACAGGACGCCAGCGGCCCGCCGCGAACCTTCGCCCGAGAGGTCCGCCATGGAGCTGCAGGACGCGATCCCCAGGTATCACGACCTGTTGACCGGCGAGGTGGCCGCCGAGTCGCAGGCGCGGCTCGACGCCCAGCTGCGGCGACGCGGGCTGTATTTCGGGGAGCGGCCTCTGTGTACGGTGCTCCGGCCGCGCTTCTTGACCCCGGAGCAGTATCGCTTCATCCAGACCCGCGCGCGCCTGTTGCTGCAGGCCTTCGACAAAGCCTATCATGCCGCGATGGCCGATGCCGCCTTTCGCGCCCAGTTCGGTCTCTTCGAGTGGGAGGAAGACCTCCTCCGCTACGATCCCGGGTTCCGTGACCCCAGCCCGAACTCGCGCCTGGACACGTTTTTCCTCCCCGAGAAGAACGAGCTGTGGTGCACGGAGTACAACGCCGAAAGCCCCGCGGCCGCCGCCTACAACGACGTCCTGTCCGAGGTGTTCTACAGCCTTCCGGTCATGCGCGAGTTCCTGCGCCGGTACGAGGTCCGCGCGCTCCCCGCGCGCCACAGCGTCCTCCATACGCTGCTGGACGCCTACGCGCAATGGGCCGGCCGGCGCGACCCTCCCCGGATCGCCATCCTGGACTGGCGTGAGGTTCCCACCTACAGCGAGTTCGTGCTGTTTGAACACTATTTCAAGACCCAGGGCCTGGAGTGTATCATCGCCGACCCTCGGGAGGTGGAGTACCGCCACGGCCGGCTTCTGGCCGGCGATTTCCATATCACCCTCATCTACAAGCGGGTGCTCATCACCGAACTGATCGTCCGGGGAGGCAGAGAGCATCCCGTGGCGCGCGCGGTCCGCGACGGCGCCGCCTGCATGGTCAATCCGTTTCGGTGCAAGATTCTGCATAAGAAGGCCAGCCTGGCGGTGCTCAGCGACGAGCGCAATGCCGGCCTGTTTACCGCTGAGGAGCACGAGGCCATCCACGCCCACGTCCCCTGGACCCGCCGGGTCGAGGAGCGCCGGACGAACTATCAGGGGCGGCCGGTGGATCTCATCCCCTTCATCCTCGAACGTCGCGAGCGCCTGGTCCTCAAGCCCAACGACGAATACGGCGGCAAGGGCGTGGTCCTGGGCTGGCTCACGCCGCCATCGGAGTGGGAGCGAGCGGTGCGAGCGGCGCTCTCTGACCCCCACGTGGTCCAGGAGCGCGTCTCCCTCCCCAGCGAACCCTACCCCCGTCTGGTCGACGGTCGCGTCGAGGTCACCGACCGCATGCTCGACACCGACCCGTTTGTCTTCTATGGGGCCTACGTCGACTGCTGCCTCACGCGCCTGTCCACCGAAGCCCTGATGAATGTCACGGCCGGCGGCGGCTCACAGGTCCCGACGTTCATCGTGGCCGCCAGGTGACCAAAATGAATCCTCCATCGCTCACCATCGGCATCGAAGAAGAATACCAGATCATCGACCCGGCGACGCGCGAGCTGCGATCGTACATCACCGAAATCCTCGAGGGCGACCACCTCATCCTGCGCGAGCAGGTGAAGCCAGAACTGCATCAGTCCATTGTCGAAGTCGGCACCTCAGTCTGCCGGACCCCCGCCGAGGCCCGCGCCCAGCTCGTGCGGCTGCGCAGCGAGATCATGCGGGTGGCGGCCAGATCTGGCCTGAAGATCGCATCAGCCGGCACGCATCCCTTCTCATCCTGGCTCACGCAGCCGATCACGCCCCTGGAGCGGTACCTCGGCGTGAAGAAGGACATGCAGCTCCTGGCCCAGCAACTCCTGATCTTCGGAACGCACGTGCACATCGGCATCGAAGACCGTGAATTTCTCATCGATGCCATGAACGTGGCCCGCTACATGCTGCCCCATGTCCTCTGCCTGTCCACCAGCTCCCCGTTCTGGATGGGGCGCGACACCGGGCTGAAGTCGTATCGCAGCATCGTGTTTCGCAACTTCCCGCGAACCGGCATTCCGCGGATGTTCCAGTCGTGGGCCGACCTGACGTATCTGGTCGACACGCTGGTTGAGACCAACAGCATCCCCGACGGCACGAAGCTCTGGTGGGATGTCCGTCCCAACTGGAAGTACCCGACGCTGGAATTTCGCATCTGCGACGTCTGCACCCGGATCGACGAAGCCGTCTGCGTGGCCGCCATCTTCCAGGCCATCGTGGCCAAGTGCTGGAAGCTCCGCCGCGACAACATGACGTTCCGGGTCTATCCCGCCGACCTCATCGAGGAGAACAAGTGGCGGGCGGTGCGCTACGGGCTGGACGGCAACCTCATCGATTTCGGCAAGCAGCAGGAACTCCCGGCCCGCGACCTGATCCGCGAGCTCATCGAGTGGTTCATCGGGGACGTGCTGGACGAACTGGGCAGCCGCCAGGAGGTCGAGTACGCCTACCGCATCCTGGCCGAGGGGACCAGCGCCGACCGGCAGCTCGCTACCTACCAACGGACAGGAGATCTCAACGCCGTCGTCGACCAGGTGATCCAGGAGACGTGTGAAGGGGTCCCGGCCGTCACCGCCTGATCAGGCGGCTGCCGCTGCGCGACGTGTTCGTGGTGATCTTCTTTGAATCTATCGGGATGCTGATCGATACTAGGGCGCTACTCGCCAGACTCGACCTCGTCCTGATCATGGTCGCGGTCGTGATCGTCGCCAAGGCGCTCATCTGAGGGGTCGTTGCCCTGGCGTTCGGCACGCCGGTCCCGGCGGCACTGGCGGTGGGGCTCGGGCAGACGCCGATCGGTGAGTTCTCGTTTGTCATCGCCCAGATCGGACGAAGCACGGGCCTGCTGACGGATGAACTGTACAGCGCGATCCTGGCCACCTCGATGGCGACCCTGTTGATCAACGCGCTGGTCTTCCGCCGGAGCCGGCCGCTGGAGCGAACGCGCCTATCTTCGCCGGCTGCGCGAACGGGAGCGACCGGGTGCCCGGGTGGTCGAAGGCGTCCCGGGCACCGCGCTGCCTCAGACGGCCACCGTCGTCGCGGACGGGCCCCTGGCTCATTGCTCGCTCCGGCGGTCGCGCATCCGCGAGCGGACCGGCGTGACGGTGGTCGGGATCGAGCGGGAAGGGGACGACCCGCACTGGAACCCGGCGCCGGATGCGGTGCTGCTGCCGGGGGACCGGGTGACGGTGGTGGGCCTCGTGGTTCAGATCGAACGATTCCGCCGGCTGAACGCCGGAGAAGAAGACTGACTCACCCCGGCCTGCGGTCATCCGGCGGGTCGTCCGGACCCGTCCGCGGGCCATCCGGATCCTCTGTGCCGCCACGTCGCATACGCCGGTCATCATGCGACAGCGCCACGCCGACCTGGTACACGGCGCGGCGCCACAGGTACACCACCAGCGGGAACACGGCCAGGGCGATCCACGTCTGGGTCAGCAGGACGGCGTCGAAAGCCGCATGGGCCACCGCGGCCAGCGCGACCCCGGAGACCAGCCACCGGGTCTCCGCCGCGCCGGCAAACCTGGCCATGCCCATGTTGAAGCCCATCAGCGCGCCGAAGAACGCGTGCCCGGGAACGGAGAGACCGGCGCGCAGGACCGCCACGGTGACCCCGCCGCTCAGGACATACGCAATATTCTCAAGCGTCGCGAAGCCCATGGCGGCGGCTACAGCATAGATGATGCCGTCGACGACTTCGTCAAACTCCGCGTGGCGATAGACGCCGAAGAAGACGGCGGCGAATTTCATCCCTTCCTCGATGACGCCGATGAGCGCCGCGGTCGTCACGATGCTCCTGTGGCGACCGTCCTCCAGCGCGAGGACAGGCCCCGACAGGATCGCGTACTCCAGCAGGGCCGCCGCGATCCCGGCCACGGCGCCGAGGGCGAAGACGCGCTGGATCAGGTGGCGGGGCTCAGGCCGCAGCCGGTCCCGCTGCAGGAAGTACCAGAGCCAGAAGAGCCCCGGCGCGATGGCCAGCGTGATGAGGACCATGCGCACCCCCTTCGCCCGGCGGCCTCGTCCTCCCTACACGCACTCGCCGCTACATACCGGCGAGCGTAGTCCACCATGACGTCCTTGGCCGGGAACCGCAGGTTGGCGGCGCCGGCGTCATCCATGCTGAACCCGAGCTCCCCGGGACCCAGGGTGGCCGGGTCCAGTCCCCAGCGCGCCGCCAGCCCCTCGGTGAACCAGATCTGCCGTCCGGGGCCCAGTTTCAGCGCCAGGCTCGGCGCCATGACCGGAATGCGGGACTGCATGTAGTCCAGCGCACGCGACGCGTGCCAGAGCTGGAAGGCGATGGAGCGTGAAGCCGAACCACTGCTTGATCAGGTCGAGCGTTGCGGCGCTCATCCGATCACCTCCCCGGGATGTGATGGCTCAGGCCGCCGTGAGGGCCCGGCCCTGGCGGTGCATGTCCCAGGCCGGTTCGCCGCCTGGACCCGAATTGCCTGCGCTAACGCCACGCCGGTGATGTCTTGTTGCAGCCACTCCCACGCGGTCGGTGCGCTTGACCCGTCTGCCGCTGCGTGGTAGTATCGCCTCTACAATTCGAGGCAGTGACGGAGATCAGTAGCGGCAGGTAGGGCGAAAGCGAGCCGGGGCTGATGGTGCGAGCCCGGTTGCCGTTCCCACCGACGAACCCATCTCCGGAGCCGCGGCCGAGGTTTGCCTCTCGACGGAGGCACGGAAGGTCGCCGGGGCGTGCCCGAGATCGCACGGAAAGCGCGCAGCCTGCGCCCCTTGGGGCGGGGATGCGAACTGAGGTGGTACCGCGGAAGGCCCTTCCGCCCTTGGGCGGTGGGGCTGTTGCTTTTCACGGGCTGCGGGCGAGGACGGTGAGGACCATGGAGACCGCGATCGGGTTCATCGGCGCAGGGAACTTCACGGAAGCGATGATCCGCGGCCTGCGGGCGGCCGGGATCGACGGGGGGCGCATCCTGGCCACCACGCGCAGCCGCTTCGACCGGGTCGAGCGATTCCACACCACGTGGGGAATCGTCGCCGTTCGCAACAAAGCGGACCTGGTCGCCTCTGCTCCGACGTTGATCCTGGCCATGAAACCCCAGGACCTGAAGGACGCCATGGCAGAACTCAGCCCGTTGATCACCGACCGGCACCTGGTGATCACGGTGCTGGCCGGCGTCCGCTGCGCAACGATCGAAGGCTATGTCAGCGGTGCACCGGTGGTTCGCGCCATGCCCAATCTGCCCATGGCCGTGCAGGCGTCGACCACGGCGCTGGCCTACGGCCGGGATGCCGCACCCGAGCACCGCAGCGCGGCGAAGGCGCTGTTCGCGCTGGTGGGTGACACCTTCGAGGTCAACGAGGACCTCATGGACGCCGTGACCGCCCTCTCGGGCAGCGGGCCGGCGTACGTCTACCTCATGATGGAAGCGCTCATCGATGTATCGCTGCAGGTCGGGTTCTCCCTGGATACAGCCAAAGACATGGCCGTCCAGACGATCTTCGGGACGGCGAAACTCGTGAAGGAGACCGGCGCCGACCCCGCCGATCTCCGACGGCGTGTGACCTCCCCGGGCGGGACCACGGCGGCAGGTCTGGCCGTGCTGGAAGAGCGCGGCTTCCGCGCCGCGCTGATCGACGCGGTCCTGCGGGCGACGGAGCGGGCGAGGGAACTGGGCAGCCGCTAGCGGGAGTGGACATCTGCGCCTACTTCCGCTTCGACTCCGGTCTCCCCAGATCTTCTTCCACAAACGCATCCCGCAGGAGCTTGCTCTGCCGCTCGAACGCCTGCCGCGGAGTCCTGGGGTCCTTCATCAGGCTGATCTCCTGTGCCAGCAGCCGGGTCACATGGAGCAGGTGGGTCTCGCGGCGCCGGCTGTTCCGCACGAACAACGGATGGTCCCGGTTGATGTAGATGACGGTTCCCTCGGAGAACGCCTCCGGACCGCCCGGGCCGAAGTGGTCCAGGCAGCAGGTGACTCCGGCCTCGCCGAGCTTCACCCGCTGGACGACCGCGTCGGGTGTGAGCCGGCGGACGCGGGGCCTGCGCCGGCGCTTCTTCGGCGGAGGGGCGGTCTCTTCAGGCAGCGCTCCGGGAGCGCCTTCCGTCGCCCGTGCCGCCTCCCCGCCCGGGAGCAGCCCGCTGCCCGCAAGCCCCTCAAGCCCCGGCGGCCCGCCGCTCTCCTGAGCCGCCTCGGGCGCAGGCTCCGCGGGCTTCGGTTCTCTGCCCCGCTCCTCCGGGGGAATCACCCCGGCGCCGCCGGCTCCCCTGGACGGCGCCGCAAA
Source organism: Armatimonadota bacterium (assembly GCA_016198805.1). GTDB lineage: Bacteria > Sysuimicrobiota > Sysuimicrobiia > Sysuimicrobiales > Humicultoraceae > JACQHU01. The sequence continues at coordinate 40 of JACQHU010000141.1, read as the reverse complement.
GGGGACAGGCCCGAACGGCGACAGGTCGGGATTCAGGGCG
>JACQHU010000140.1 GCA_016198805.1 Armatimonadota bacterium | reverse complement strand
CTTCCCGCACGATGTGGAGCTGCCAGGCCGACAGCGCCGATGGTCCCGAGAGGGTCTGCAGCCGGGTCTCCAGCTCCACGGTGCTGAACCGGATGAGCCCAAAGTTGATCAGATCGTCCCGCCGGCTCCTGATGCGGACCCGCGGATGCGTGCGGCCACATCCGCACCGGCCGGTCCCCACGATCTCGACGAGATCGGCCGTCCGGTACCGGATCAACGGCAGGGCCTCGTTCCACGTGGTCAGCACGAGTTCGCCGACGGTGCCCGGTTCGGCATCCAGCAGCGGGATCGCCCGCGGCGGCGTGCCGCGGGTTTCTTCCTCTTCCAGCGCGGTCTGTGGGATGACCTCGGGGATACACACATCCGACCAGAAGTGCATGCCGGCATGCTCGGGGCAATCGAGGTGGAAACAGGGGAACTCGGTCATCGCGTACAGTTCGAACGGTTCCAGCCCAAAGGCCTGCCGCAGCGGGGTCCGAAACGGCGCCAGCGACTCGCCGGCAAAAATGCCGATCCGCGGCCCGAGAACATGCTTCGCCGTGATGCGCACCAGCCTGGCGGCGACCGCGACGGCGAGGTTGCGCAGCGTCCGGTCCTGTTGGAACGCGGCACGCGCGGAGGCGGGCGCCTCCGCCGCGATCATCTCAGCCAGCCGCATGGCCAGGCTCGGGAACGCAATGATGGCGTCCGGCTTGCGGGTTGCCGCCAGTGCCAGGGCCGCGCGCGCCTGCTCGAGCGTGTATGAAGTGAGCAGGTACTCGATCCGCACCCCGCGCGCGATCTGCCCGAACAGGTTGAAGTACCCGGCTCCGTCGCTGATGAACGGGGCCGGCGTGGCGAAGACCAGGCAGCGGAGGCCGGCGACATCGCCCGCGCACATGTAGAAGTCGCGGAGCGCCGTGCGCTGGAGCAGGTCGACGTCGGCCCGCGCGTAGGGCGTCCACTTGGGAGCGCCGGTGGTGCCCGACGTGGCAAACCAGACGCGCACGTCAGGAGCACACAGGATCTCTTCCGGAGGATAGGACGCCCACGTCTGGCGCAGGGTGCTGCCGGTGATGTAGGGGATGCGCTGCAGGTCCTCGACGCGGCGCACGGTGTCGGGAGCGACCCCGGCGTCGGCCCATGCCTGACGGTAGAGCGCGGACGGCATCGCCCGGCGCGCGAGCCCGTCGGCCAGCGCGCCATCCTGGATCGCCCGTAACTGACCGAGCGGCGCGCACTCGACGGCCTGCTCGGCGTAGGCGGTGGGCATCGGTCAGTCGAGCGGGTGGGGCCGGGAGACCAGTGAACGGACCGTCGACGGGAAGTGGGCGTTCGGCGGGGCAGGAATCGCGTCGACCAGGTCCACTGTGACATGAACGCCGCGTCCGAGCAGCCGGGCAAACTCGGCGGCGACGAGCCCGCCCAGGTCTGCTCCAGCCTGCCCGTTGGGGACGATGAGCACGCGCACCCGGTCGATCGCTTCCTGCACGATCTGGAATCGCCGGATGCCCGTGAAGTGCACCATGGCGTGTGACAGGGTGAAGGGATGCAGCACCCGGCCGTCCGGGAGGACGAACGCGTCGATGCGGCGACCCTCTACGACGTCGAGCAGCGGGAAGGATCGTCCGCACGGGCACGGATCCGGACTCCACCGGGCCACGTCACCCAGGCCCTGGTAGCGGATGATCGGACACCCGACGCTCGTCAGATCGGTGACGACCACATCGCCAGGTTCGCCGGGCGGGGCCGGCCGGCCGTCCTGCAGGACTTCCACGATGACACGCGGGCTGTTGACGTGCAGCCCGCGGCCTGCCAGGCATTCGACGGCGATAAAGCCGGCTTCGGTGCTAGCGTAGAGGTTGACCAGTCGGCCCGTAAACGCCTGACCGATGAGGCGGCGCGCGTGGACATCCAGCATCTCCGCCGAGGTGGCCAGCAGCCTCGGCTGCGGGATGCGCGCGCCGTCCTCAACGATCCGGGTCGCCAGGGTCTTCAGCACGGTCGGATACGTCACGATGATGTCGGGCCGGCGGCGGCGGATGTCCTCCAGGTGCTCCTCCGGGGACGCCAGCGCGTCGCCGGCGTGGACCCGCAGGAGGAACCGTGGCAGCGCGGCGACCACGGCTTCTTCCACCGAGTGTTCCTGCCGGAGCAGCAGCGTCATCAGGCGCAGACCCCAGACGCCCCACCATCGCCGGAGCATGACCGGAGAGCTCCACGCGGCGATGGCGCACAGGGCCGGCCAGTCCTTGAAGAGTCTGACCGGTTCTCCCGTCGAGCCTGTCGTCTCGACCAGGAACTGGTTGTCTGGAGAGGTGCCGTCCGGGATCAGCCCGTGCGGGAAGGCGGCGCGCAGGTCGGCCCGGGAGGTCAGCGGCAGATGGGCAAGGTCGTCGGCGGTGCGGATCGAGTCAGGGTCGATGCCGGCGGCGCGGTATTTCTCCCGATAGAACGGCACGCGTGCCGCCGCGTGCCGGACCAGCCGCGCCACCTGCATGTCCTGGTAGCGACGGAGGCCGCCAGGATCATAGGCGAGGCGGTCGAGCACCACAGCACGCCGTAGCTGGTCGAGCAGCGACACGGTGCGGTAGAGTGAACCGAACAGTGCTGTGCCTCCCGTTGGTCTGGCGGGCGATTCTTGAAGAGGCTGTTCGGGCACGCCGGGCGAAACCCTCCACATGGTGACGGGGTTGCACATCGGGTTCCAGCGGTGAGAACGGACGCGGCGGTGCTCACGATTGTTGGGGCGCGGGTGAACCTGCGCGAGTTCCACGTCGGCGATGCCCGGTGGCTGGTCAGGGCGATGGCCCGGGGGTCGTGGTGGCGGTGGGACGCGCCGTGGGAAGGACGGCCCTCGGCAGACGACCTGCGCAGAGTGCCGGTGCACCTGGATGTGCTGATCCGAGAACGGGCGTCGCCGCCTCGCCGGATAGTCATCGAGACTCGCCGGGGTGTTCCCATCGGGACCGCGTCACGGTACTGGGTGGATGAACGCACGCAGTGGATGGAAGTCGGCATCGGAATTTACCAGGCGCGTCACTGGGGGAAAGGGTACGGGTTCGAGGCGCTCGGCCTGTGGGTCGACCACCTGTTTGAGATCATGCCGTTGCGGCGGATCGGCCTGCGCACCTGGTCCGGGAATCACCGGATGATCCGCCTGGCGCGCCGGCTCGGCTTCAGACAGGAGGCGGCCTTCCGCGAGGCCTACGCGGGGGGCTCCCGCGTCTACGACCGGCTCGCCTTCGGACTGCTCCGGCGTGAATGGGAGCGGGTCCGCCGCTCCTGGGCGGTGTAGCGTGCGCATCATCGCGCTGGTGGGATTGATGGGATCCGGGAAGAGCCAGGTCGGGCAGGCCCTGGCGCGCCGGCTTGGGTGGACGTTCGCCGATACCGACGCGGAGATCGAAGCCCGGGACGGGCGGTCGATTCCGGCGATCTTCCGAGAGTCGGGCGAAGCGGACTTCCGCGCGGTGGAGCGCGCGGTCGTGCGCGGCATCACGAAGCGCCGTCGCATGGTGGTCGCGACCGGCGGCGGGGCCGTGCTCTCCGCGGCCAGCCGGCGCCTGCTGTATGAGGCGGGCCCCGTGTTCTACCTGCGGGTCCCGGTCGAGGTGCTGGCCGGCCGCTTAGGCGCCGATCCAGGCCGCCCGCTGCTGGGTGACGATTCCTACGCGGCGCTCGAGCGGCTGTCGGCCGAGCGTGAGACGCTGTACGCGGACAGGACCATCCCTGTCGATGCCGCTGCCCCCGTCGATCGGATTGTTGACGAGATTCTGGGATACCTGGCGGATGCGCGCCGCCGCGTGCGTGTCGATCTGGGCCCTCGAACGTACGAGGTCAGGGTGGGAATCGGCGCGCTCGCGCTGCTCGGCGTGGATCTTCACGGGCTCGGCGCCCGGGGGCGCGTGGCCGTCGTCACCCACCGCGCCCTCGCCCGGCGGTTCGGCGAGGATGTCACGGCGGCCCTCGAGGCCGCCGGGTTCGCCCCGCACGTGATGGCGGTGCCGATGGGAGAGCGCGCCAAGAGTCTCCAGCAGGCCGGGCGGCTGTACGACGCGCTGGCCGAAGCGGGGCTGGCGCGCATCGACACCGTGGCGGCGCTCGGGGGCGGGGTCGTGGGGGATCTGGCGGGGTTTGTCGCCGGCACCTACATGCGGGGGGTGCGGCTGGTGCACCTGCCGACGACGCTGCTGGCGCAGATCGACAGCAGCATCGGCGGGAAGGCCGCGGTGAATCATCCGCGCGCGAAGAACCTGATCGGGGTGTTCCACCAGCCGGCGCTGGTCGTGGCCGATGTGGAGACCCTGCGCTCGCTCCCGCCGCGCGAGCGGCAGGCCGGGCTGGCCGAGGCGGTGAAGTACGCCATGGTGCTGGATGCCGAGTTGTTCGGCGTGCTTGAGGGCCAGGAGAACGCCGCCGCCCGCCGGTGGTCGGCACAGCAGGCGGAGGAGATCGTGTTTCGCTGTGCGTCGCTGAAAGCGCGCGTGGTGGAGACCGACGAGTTTGAAGAGGGCCCGCGCGAGGTTCTGAACTACGGCCACACGGTCGGGCACGCGATTGAAGCGGCGCTGGCCGGCCGGTACGTGCACGGCGAGGCTGTCGCGATCGGCATCCGGGTCGAAGGCCAGGTGGCCGTGCGGCTCGGGTTGCTCGCGTCCGAGGAGGCCCGCCGCCAGGATGCCTTGCTGGCCCGGCTCGGCCTTCCGGTGAGCCTCCCGCCCGGTCCTGCCGGTCCACTGCTGGACGCCATGCGCCTCGACAAGAAACGGCGCGACGGAAGGATTCGCTGCACCCTCCCAGAAGGCATCGGCCGGGCGCGCCTGGGGGTCGAAGTCTCCGAGACGCTGCTGGGGGAGGTCATCCACGCGTGCCAAGAGTCCTCGTGATGTACGGTCCCAACCTCAACCTGCTCGGGGTCCGCGAGCCGGAGCACTACGGGACGCTGACGCTCGACGCCGTCAATGCCAGGGTGGCGGAGGCGGCGCGGACGCTGGGAGTCGAGGTCGAGTTCTTCCAGTCGAACTCCGAGGGAGCGCTGATCGACCGTCTCCACGAGGCGCGTAGCACACATCAGGCGGTCGTCCTGAATCCGGGCGGGCTGGGCCACACCAGCGTGGCGCTGCGCGACGCGGTGGCGGCCGTCGGGATCCCCGTCGTGGAGTGCCACCTGTCGAACCTGGCCCGGCGGGAACCGTTCCGGCACCGGTCGCTGCTCTCCGCGGTGTGCGCCGGCGTGATCTCCGGATTCGGGCCGGAGAGCATGGTGCTCGGATTGCGCGCGGCCGCCGCCCTCCTGCAGGCCGACGGGCAGGGACCACGGGCACGCTGATGCACATCCGGGGGATCCGCGGCGCCACGACCGCGGACGTGAACTCCGAGGAGGCGATTCTCGGCGCGACCCGTCGGTTGCTGTCGGAGATGGTCCGTGCCAACGACGTCGCCGCCCACGAGATTGCGGCGGTCATCTTCACCGTGACGAACGACCTGAACGCCGCGTTTCCGGCAGAGGCCGCCCGCCAGCTGGGCTGGCAGAACGTCGCCCTCATCTCCGGGACCGAGATCGACGTTCCGGGCGCGTTGCCCCGGTGTATCCGCGTGCTCATGTTCTGGAACACGCCTCGGGCGCAGGAAGAAGTCGTGCATATCTACCTCAACGCCGCCGAGGGGCTGCGTCCGGATCTCAAAGGCGCCCCGTACACCGGGACGCTCGAGAGAACCCCGTGAGCCGGCCGTGCGGCAGATTATCCCTCTGGGTGGACCACCCGACGCCACCGTCGCCGTTCCCGGTTCCAAGAGCCTGACCAACCGCGCGCTGGTCCTGGCGTCGCTGGCCGAGGGCACGTCGCGTCTGACCAACGCGCTCTTCAGCGACGACACCGTCGTGATGGTGGATGCGCTGCGCCGGCTGGGCTTCGCCGTGGACGTGGACTCCGACGCACTCACAATGGTGATTCATGGCCGCGGCGGGCAGATCCCGGCGAGGACGGTGGAACTGTTCGTGGGGGGTGCGGGGACCGCCGCGCGCTTCCTGACGGCCATGGTGGCCCTCGGGGACGGCCGGTATCGCATTGATGGCAGCGCGAGGATGCGCGAGCGCCCGATCGAGCCTCTGCTCGAGGCGCTGGCCGCGCTGGGTGCTTCCTGCGGCGCGACCGGCGGCGCCATGCCGGTGGTGGTCGAGGCCAGGGGGCTGCGGGGCGGAACGGTGGTGGTCCGCGGTGACGTGAGCAGCCAGTTCATCTCGGCGTTGTTGATGGTCGCGCCGTACGCGTCAGGCGACGTTGAGATCAGAGTCGAAGGTGACCTGGTGGGCGCTCCCTACGTCGAGATGACGCTGGCGATGATGGAAGCCTTCGGCGTTCAAGTCGGGCGGCAGGGCCTGCAGCGCTTCCTGGCGCGCGCGGGCCAGCGGTATCGCGCGCGAGACGTCACCGTCGAGCCCGACGCCAGCAGCGCGGCCTACTTCTTCGCCGCGGCGGCGGTCACCGATGGGCGGGTGCGGGTCCCCGGGCTTTCGCCCGCCTCGCTCCAGGGAGATGCGAAGTTTGTCGATCTGCTGGAGCGGATGGGCTGCCGGATTGAGCGGAGTCCAGACGGCCTGGGCGTGACGGGAGGGGGCAGCTTGCGCGCGCCAGATGTGGACCTCCGCGAGATGAGCGACCAGACGATGACCCTGGCGGCGATCGCGCCCTTTGCCGACGGGGTGACGCGGATCCGCGGCGTCGGGCACATCCGGCATCAGGAATCTGACCGGCTGGCGGCGACCGCGACCGAACTGCGGCGAATCGGACAGCATGTCGAGGAGCGCGCCGATGGCCTGGAGATCACGCCGCAGCCGGCCCGGCCGGCGCTAATTCAGACCTACGACGATCACCGGATCGCGATGGCGTTTGCGGTGATCGGGCTGCGGGTCCCGGGGATGGCGATTGCGGATCCCCAGTGTGTGAGCAAGACGTTTCCCGACTTCTTCGATCGGCTTGAGGCTCTTCGGCCATCTCACTAAACCCCAGGGACACGTGGGTCTCGCCTGCGCGGCAGGCTCGGGTGTCGTGCCGGCCGGACCGGATTACGCTTCGACCCCGACGTCTCGCAGGAACCGGTCCCACCGCAGACGACCAGGCGGCCGCTCGGCGCCCCGTGCGTAACTGATGGCCAGGTCGGCCATCTTCTCGACGACCCACGAGAAGTAGACCTCGCGGATGCGTGCGCGCTCGAAATCCGGAGCGGGATTCAGGAAGTCGATGGCGTACGGCACGGTCCCCCGGATGGCGAACTCCACCGTGTTCATGTCGTAGCCCAGCACCTCGCAGATCAGCCGGGCGTCGTGGACCACGCGCGCGCCGAGTTCCGGGGTGAGGTGATGGTGGTCGACGATGTAGCGCTCGGTCCAGTGCAAGCGGGGATCCCAACGGATGGGCATGATCTCGCGCCGGCCGATGCAGATGCACCGGACGTAGTGATCGAACTCGATGTACTCTTGGAGGATCATCGTCTGGAGACCGGTCTGGTCGTAGCAGCGCCAGAGTTCCTCCGGTGAGTGGACCTTGAAGACCTGCTTGAACCCTCCGCCGATGTTCGGCTTGAGGATGGCCGGGAAGCCCACGTACTCGACGATTTGCTCCCACGGGAGAGGGTGCATCAGGTTGCGAAGCGACTCCGGCGTGATGTCCTCGATGTAAGCCTTGTTGGGGAGGACGACCGTTCGCGGCACCCCGATGCCCAGACGGGCCAGCAGGGCCGTGCCGAAGAACTTCTCGTCGGCCGACCACCAGAAGGGGTTGTTGATAACCGCCGTGCCCGCCAGCGCGGCGTACTTCAGGCAGGCGCGGTAGTAGGGCACCTCGTGGGAGATCCGGTCGATAATCACCGCGTACTGCCGCGGGTCATCCAGACGCGTCCCCCCCTGGCGGCACAGTTCGGCGGTAATGCCATCCACGGCGCGGCGGTTGACCTCTTCGATCAAGGCGAGAGGGAACGATTCCTCACGCCCCACCAACAAGCCGATCTTGCGCAATCCGTTCATGCGCCGGCTCCTGTAGACGTGGTACGGCTCATTTGGCCGGGGTGCTGAGGACTCCTGCTCTAAGGGCCGCGAGTCACCCCCCTCCGCGTCCGGAGCCTCGGCCTCCATCAACGTGTTCAGAGGTTGGCCTCGGCAAACGGACGCGTCGGGAAGCGCCTCGCGCCCTTATGAGAAGGACTGCTGCGCTCTACAGATACTGGGGGATCGCTTCACGCCACAGCGGCCAGTCGTGCGTGTACCCCCACCAGATCGCGAGTTCGTTGGGAACACCCCTGGCGGTCAGCGTCTCAGAGATGAACCGGGTCGACTGGAGGGCAATGTCGTGCTCCCCGCAGACCAGCGCAATCTTCATGCGCCGCAGGGGTTCCAGGTAGGCTTCATCGGTCAGGTTCGGCAGAAAGTCCACCGGGCAGTTGAAGTAGACATCGTCGTCGTAGTGACCGTCCATGAAGATCTTGATGTCGTACCGTCCCGAGAACGCCACCAGCTTCGCGACCTGCGTGGGATGGCGGAAGGCGAAGTTGACGGCGTGATACGCTCCGAAGGACGTGCCGGTGACCAGCAGTGGACCGGGGTTCCGCTGGCGGATGAACGGAAGGTACTCCTGCAGGATGTATCGCTCGTAATCCAGGTGCCGCAGCACCCGCTGGCGGGGCGGGACCGCGCGATTATACCACGACTCCGCATCCACACTATCCAGACAGAAGAGCTGAATCAGGCCCGCATCGATCTTTGACGTCAGGGCGGCAACCACTCCGAAGTCCTCGTGCTGGTAGAAGCGCCCCATGGTGGTCGGGAAGACTAGCACGGGAGCTCCGGCGTGGCCGAACACCAGCGTTTCCATCGAGCGGCCGAGATTGGGACTTACCCAATGGGAGTACTCCCGGTTCATGCCTGCGCGCCTTCTTTCCGTGTCGGCCTGCCCGTCATGAACATGGGTGATTCCTCCGCCGCCGTGCGCGAGACTCGCTGTACTAATACGACACAATGACGAGCGGTTCCCCGGTAGGTTGCTCCGCGCCGTCGCAGTCGATCCCCGGTGGAAGTAAGGCCACACTGGACTAATCCTCCGTCCCGGTGGGCATAGTTCCCCCAGAAAGGCAGCTGGTGCGGATGGATCCGAAGGTACGAGCAGCAGAACGATGTCTCAAGCGCCTGGGCGTCGCCGTGAAGACCTTCGCCCTCTATCCGCTGCCGCACCCGGTCAGCGCCCAGGCCGCGGACGGCCTCCTGGCGGAGTTGCGCCAGTACACGGAGGCATACGGATCGTTTGGCATCCGCATCACGAAGCACGCCTTCACGATGGATTCCACGTCGATCGAGAGCGGTGCGCACAGCAACCTGGCGTTCTATTTCTTCACTCGCCGGCTCTCTCACTTGACG
>JACQHU010000139.1 GCA_016198805.1 Armatimonadota bacterium | reverse complement strand
CGCGCGGACGGATTCTCGCCGTATCTCGTGCGGGAAGGTGGCCTCTTCAAGGTGCGCGTCGGCGCCTTCCGGGACCGCGAGCGTGCCGAGGAACTCGCCGAGCGGCTGCGCGCCCGCGGGTATCAGGTCGTCATCGTTCGCTGACCGAGCCCTCCCATGCTGCCGGACCGCCGGAGATCCAGACCGGAGAGGATGCCCCATGCGTGCACCGACACCGCAGGATCCCCAGGCCCTGGGTTTTGAGCGCATCCAGTATACGAAGCGCGACCAGCGCGCCACGGTGGTGATCAATCGCCCCGAGGTCCTCAACGCGTTGGACTTCCAGACCCTCCGAGAGATGGGCCGGGCGTTCGAGGATGCGGCCTGGGATGACGGCGTGGCGGTCCTGGTCCTGACCGGCGCCGGCGACCGGGCGTTTTGCACCGGCGCCGACCTGCGAGAGCAGGAAGGGTTCCTCCAGACGCCCAGGGCCTACTGGAAGTGGATGGGCGCCTTCATCGAAGCGCACGACCGTCTGCGGAATATCGGCAAGCCCACCATCGCCCGGCTCAACGGCCTGACGGTCGGCGGGGGAAACGAGTTCAACCTGGCGTGCGATCTGGCCGTGGCGGCCGAGGACGTCGTCATCCGGCACGTGGGGCCGGCCCGCGGCAGCGTGCCAGCGGCCGGCGCGACGCAGTGGCTCCCGCTGGTGATCGGCGACCGGCGCGCCAGGGAGGTCCTGTTCCTGTGCGAGGAGTTCACCGCCCATCAGGCGCTGGCGTGGGGATGGGTGAACCGGGTCGTGCCGCGGGATCAGCTCGATGCGGCCGTCGATGGGGTGGTGACGAAACTCATCCACAAACTCCCCGAGGTGACCCGCTACACGAAGCAGCAGCTCAATTTCTGGCGCGATCTGTCCTGGCACCTGACCGTAGGGCACGCGCGCGACTGGCTGACGCTGCACGCCGGGGCCGCCGAGACGTACGAGGGAATCACGGCATTCCTCGAGAAGCGGCCGGTCGACTACGCGGGGATCCGGCGGCGGCTGGCGGAGGGTGGCTCGACCGAGTTTCTGTGGGGGCCGTACACCCGCACCTGTCCGGCCTGCGGGGCCGAGGCGCTGCCGGCCCACTTCCGGTACTGCGGGGAGTGCGGCGCGGCATTGCCCGACAGCGGCTCTAGGGGAGGCTGAGAATGGCATACGCAAATCTGCTGGTCGAACGAGAAGGGGCTATCGCCATCATCATCCTGAACCGCCCGAAGGTGCTCAACGCCCTGAACCAGGACACCATGAACGAACTGGTCGGCGCCCTGGAAGCGCTCGATCGCGATGACGAGATCCGGTGCGTGATCCTCACCGGGAGCGATCGGGCGTTCGCGGCAGGGGCCGACGTGAACGAGATGGCGCAGGCGACGCCGGTGGACATGCTGTCCGGGTACCGGTTCCAGCAGTGGGAACGTATCCGCAAACTCAGCAAGCCCCTGATCGCTGCGGTCCGCGGGTACGCCCTGGGCGGCGGGTGCGAGCTGGCCATGCTGTGCGACATGATCATTGCCGGGGAGAGCGCGCGGTTCGGCCAGCCGGAGATCAACATCGGCATCATGCCCGGCGCCGGGGGCACGCAGCGGCTGACGCGGGCGGTCGGCAAGGCGAGGGCGATGGAGATCGTCCTGACCGGCCGGCACGTGTCGGCCGCGGAAGCCGACACCATGGGCCTGGTGAACCGTGTGGTCCCCGATGAGGTCGTCCTCGATGAGGCCAGGAAGCTGGCCCACGAGATCGCCGGCAAGCCGCCGGTAGCCGTGCGGCTGGCCAAGGATGCCATCCTGAAGGCCTTCGACACAACGCTGGAGGGGGGCCTGGACTACGAGCGGAAGCTCTTCTATCTGCTTTTCTCCACAGAGGATAAGCGCGAGGGCATCGAGGCCTTCCTGGCCAAGCGGCCGCCCCAGTTCATGGGGCGGTAAGGCGGGAAGGCGGCAAAGGCAGGGACACTGCAGGCAGCCTCAGGAGGAGGGGCCGCGATGGCGCAGGTGCCATCCTTCGAGACGGTGCTGACGGGGTTCGCCGACGGGGTATTGACGATCACCCTGAACCGGCCCGACGTATTGAACGCCGTGAACGAGCAGATGGGGGCGGATCTGCGCGAGGTGCTGCGATTCGCCGAGCGCGCTCCGGAGGTGCGATGCCTGGTCCTCACCGGGGCGGGGAGGGGGTTCTGCTCTGGGCAGGACCTCCGGGAGCGCACCGGTGGGGAAGAGGTCTCCTACGGCGAGTCGCTCCGCAGGAGGTACAACCCCATCATCCTGCGCCTGGCGACCATTGAGAAGCCGGTGATCGCCGCGGTCAACGGCGTGGCCGCCGGCGCGGGATGCAATCTGGCCCTGGCGGCCGATCTGCGGATCGCATCCGACCGCGCCCGGTTCATCGAGATCTTCTCCCGCATCGGGTTGATCCCTGACTCTGGAGGGACCTTCCACCTGCCGCGGCTGGTCGGGCTGGGCAAGGCGTTTGAACTCGCCTACACGGCCGGGGAGGTCAGTGCCGAGGAGGCCCTCCGCATCGGTCTGGTGAACCGCGTCGTACCCCACGACGACCTGCTCCCCGCGGCCATGGACCTGGCGCGCGGTCTGGCACAGGGACCGACGCGCGGGTACGGCCTGACCAAGCGCGCGTTCCGCTACGCCCTGGCGGCCTCGCTGGAGGCGGCCCTCGAGTATGAAGCGCACATGCAGGAGATCGCCGGCAAGACGGCGGACCACCGCGAAAGCGTCGCCGCGTTCTTCGAGAAGCGCCCGCCCCGCTACGAGGGACGGTAGGCGGTGAACGACCAGCAGCGGCCGGCCATCGCCGTCGTCGGTGCCGGCACCATGGGCGGGGGCATCGCCGAGGTAGCGGCGCTCGCCGGCCACCCGGTAGTCGTACAGGATATCGCGTCCGTGTTCCTCGAGCGCTGCCGGCAGCGGATCGACGACGATCTCGCGGGCCGCGCGGCCCGGGGGCGTCTGGAGCCCCAGGCCGCCGACGCCGCCCGCGCACGCCTGCGGTGGGTCACAGACCTCGACCGCCTGGGCGACGTCGGGGTGGTCATCGAGGCCGCGCCGGAGGACTTGGCCCTCAAGCAGGAGATCTTCCGGCGGCTGGACGCGCAGTATCGCCCGGAGGTCATCCTGGCATCCAACACGTCGTCGCTTCCCATCACCCGGCTGGCGGCCGTCACGCGCCACCCGGCCCGCGTGGTGGGCATGCACTTCTTCAATCCGGTGCCCGCCATGGCGCTGGTCGAGGTCATCCGCGGCCGGCAGACGGCCGACGCCACCGTGGACGCCGCGATGGCGCTGGCACGCGCGCTGGGCAAGACGCCGGTCTTGGTGCGGGACGGCCCCGGGTTCCTGGTGAACCGCGTGGCCCGCCCGTTCTACGGCGAGGCGCTGCGCCTGCTTTCGGAGGGGATCGCGCCGGTCGACGTCGTCGACCGCATCATGCGGGAAGCCGGGGGCTTTCGCATGGGTCCCTTCGAACTCCTGGACCTGATCGGCCTAGATGTCAGCCTCGCGGTCACCCGTTCGATCTACGACGCGTTCTTTCAGGATCCGCGATACCGGCCGCATCCACTGCAGCAGCAGATGGTCGACGCCGGGCTGTTGGGACGGAAGAGCGGGAAGGGGTTCTACGACTATGGCGGCGGCCAGGCGGCACCGGCTCCTACGGAAGGGCCGCCGGGGGCCCAGCTGCTCGCCATGGCGCAGGCCGGCGCGCGCGCCTTCGCTCCTGTCGCCGTCCTCGGACACAGCCGCATGGCGGCTGGCCTCGTGGCCCTGCTGCG
>JACQHU010000148.1 GCA_016198805.1 Armatimonadota bacterium | reverse complement strand
GTGGAAGTCGGTGCCGCCGGTGACCAGCAGTCCATGGCGCGCCGCCACGGCCGCGTAGTGCCGGACCGTGGCAGGATCGTGATCGGGATAGTAGACCTCGATGCCATCCAGCCCCGCGGCCACCAGGTCCGAGATCATCGTATCGTTGCGTGCCCAGCCGGGATGCGCCAGCACGGCCAGGCCACCGGCGGCCCGGATCACCCGCACCGCGTCCGCGGGGGTGATCTTCACCCGTTCCACATAGGCCGGGCCCCCACGCCCGATGAAACGGTCGAACGCCTCGGCGACATCCCGCACGTGACCGGCTTCCACCAGCGCCCTGGCGACATGCGGACGGCCGACGGACCCTCCGCCGGCGTATGCCGCCACGCGCTCGAAATCCACCGGCACGCCCAGCGCCGCCAGGCGGTCCACCATACGTTCCGCCCGTCGGACGCGGCCCTCACGCAGGCGGCGCAGCAGCGCCTGGAACCAGGCCAGGTGGTGATCGATGAAGTACCCGAGCACGTGCACCTCGCCTGCGGGGACGTCACAGGACAGTTCGACCGCGGGCCAGACCTCCACCCCGGCCGCCCGCCCTGCCGCCAGCGCCGGGGCGACGCTGGCGGTCGTATCATGATCCGCCACGGCGAGCAGCCCGACGCCGCGCACCGCCGCCTCGGCGACCAGCGCCTGGGGGCCCAGCAGGCCGTCGGAGGCCGTGGTATGCGTGTGGAGGTCGATGCGCACCGCCGGGCCCTACCCCTCGGCGACCAGCTGCACGCGCTCGATGGCTTGAGCCCGTCCGTCGGCCGCGACGTCGATGAGCACCGCGTTGAGTTGCACCGGCCCCGGCGCGACCTCAAACCGCACCGGCAGCTGCGTGAGGAACCGCTCCAGGATGGCCTCCCGGGCCATGCCGATGACGCCATCCCGGGGTCCGGTCATCCCGACGTCCGTGATATAGGCGGTGCTGCCCGGCAGAATCCGCTCGTCGGACGTCTGCACGTGGGTGTGCGTCCCCACCACCGCGCTGACGCGGCCGTCCAGGTGCCAGCCCAGGGCGACCTTCTCGGATGTGGCCTCCGCGTGGAAGTCGACGATCACCGTGGGGACCGCCGCGCGCAGCACCTCGGCCTGCTCGCGCCCGATCCTGAACGGGTCGTCCAGTTCCTGCATGAAGACCCGACCCTCCAGGTTCAGGACGCCGACGGTGAATCCGCCGGTCGTTTTGACCACCCCGGCGCCCCGGCCGGGCACGCCGGGAGGGTAATTGGCCGGCCGCAGCAGCCGCGGCTCGGCATCCAGGAGTTGATAGGCCTCGCGGTTCTTCCAGATGTGGTTGCCGCCGGTCAGGGCGTCGACGCCGGCCGCAAACAACTCGTCGGCGACGTCGGGCGTGATCCCCATGCCGCCCGCGGCATTCTCGCCGTTGGCGATGACGACATCGACACCGTGCGCCCGCCGCAGTCCCGCCAGCCGGCCGGCGACCAACCGTCGGCCGGGCTTGCCCACGATATCGCCGATGAAGAGAATCTTCACGCGCTCACCGCGCGTACTCGACGACGCGCGTCTCGCGCAGCACCGTGACTTTGATCTGCCCCGGGTACTCCAGGTCCTGCTCGATCTTCCTGGCGATGTCCCGCGCCAGCGTCGTCGCGCCGACGTCGTCGATCTCGGTCGGCTTGACGATCACGCGGATCTCCCGGCCGGCCTGGATCGCGTAGGCCTTCTCGACGCCCGCAAACGACGTCGCCAGTTCCTCCAGCGTCTGCAGCCGCTTGATGTACATCTCGACGGTCTCTTTGCGGGCCCCGGGACGGCTCGCCGAGATCGCGTCGGCTGCGGCCACCAGCACCGCCTCCAGCGAGGTGGGCTCTTCCTCCCCGTGGTGGTAGGCGATGGCGTTGAGGACTTCGGGCGGCTCGTGATAGCGCCGGCAGAGGTCCATCCCGATGGCGACATGCGAGCCTTCGACCTCATGGGTCAGGGCTTTGCCGATATCGTGGAGCAGCCCGGCGCGCCGCGCCAGGCGCGTATCGGCGCCCAGGTGCGTGGCCAGCGTGCCCGCCAGCAGCGCCACCTCCACCGAGTGCTTCAACAGATTCTGCCCGTAGGAGTGGCGGTAGCGCAGACGGCCCAGGACCTTGATCTCCTCCGGGTGCAGGCCGTGGACGCCCGCTTCGAGCGCCGCCTGCTCGCCCTCCTCACGGACGCGGTCCTCCAGTTCCCGCTGCGCTTTCTCCACGACCTCCTCGATTCGGCCGGGATGGATGCGGCCGTCGACGATGAGCTTTTCCAGCGCCAGTTTGGCGACCTCGCGCCGGATGGGGTCAAACGACGAGATCGTGACGGCCTCGGGGGTCTCGTCGATGATCAGGTCGACCCCGGTGAGACTTTCCAGGGCGCGGATATTACGGCCCTCCCGGCCGATGATCCGGCCCTTCATCTCTTCATTGGGAAGGGGGACGACCGAGACAGTGACTTCGGCCGTGTGCTCGGCCGCACACCGCTGGATCGCCAGCGCCAGGATATCCCGCGCCCGCCGGTCGCCCTCATCGCGGGCCTCGTTCTCGATCCGGCGGATCAGCTGGGCGGCCTCGCTTCGAGTCTGGGCCTCAACCGCCGCCAGCAGCTGCGCCCGGGCCTCCTCGACCGACAGGCCGGCGATCCGCTGCAGTTCCGTTTGCTGGTGCTGCCTGAATCGCTCCGCGTCCTCGCGCAGCGCGATCAGTCGCTGCTCATCCTCAGCCTGCTGCCGTTCTCGCTTCTCCAGGCTCTCGAGCTTACGCTCCAGGTTCTCCTCTCGCTGGACCAAACGCCGTTCCAGGCGCTGGAGCTCCGCGCGCTGTTCGCGGATCTCTCGTTCGGCTTCTCGCTTGAGTCGGAAGGCCTCGTCTTTGGCTTCAACGATAACCTCACGCTGTCTGGCGTCGGCCTCCCTCTTGGCTTCCTCGACAATGCGGCGAGCGGCCTCTTCTGCCGACTTGATTCGCGCCTCGGCGATGGTCCTGCGCAGGAGGTACCCGAGGAGGAATGCGATCAGGCCCACGACGACGGTGATGACGTAAAAGCCAGTGGCGTCGATGGTGGACACCTCCCTCGGTTGTCAGTGACCCCGCGCGCATCACCCTCCAGCGTTCAAGGATGGTTCGTGCGTGCCTTTCAGTCGATTGTACCGGCGGCTGGAAAATGGTGTCAAGGCGACCGGGGTGAGCCTCCCTGATGCGCCTCGGAGGCTGGCTGGACCCGGTGGCGGCGCTGCGCCGCCCCTCGCGTGTTTACTCGGGCTCGTCGCTCCTGTCGCCCAGCGGCAGGGCCTGGGGTTCGGCCTCGGGCAGGGGGACGCCGCTGAGCGCCCCCAGGCGGTCCGCGAACCGGTCAAGCGAGCGCCGTGCCTGGTCGTAGTTTTGCTGCGCAAGGCGGATCTTGTCGCCCAGTTTCCCCAGCGGATCTCGCACCTTCTCGAAGTCCATGGCGAGCTGGGCCAGCCCCTGCCGGATCTGAGCCGCCTGCTTTTCGACCTGCAGACCCTTGAGGCCGTACACGAGCGCGGCCAGGTAGGCGTAGAACGTGGTGGGCGATACCGGAATCACACGTCGCTCCATGGCGAACGTGTAGAGGCCTCCCGACTCGTCTCCGCGCACCACGACCTCGTAATAGATATTTTCGGCCGGGATGTACATCAAGGCGAAGTCGTACGTGCCCTCCGCGGGGAGAATATACTTGTCACCGATCGTCTTGACGTGGCCCTGCACCTGGCGCAGGAAGTCGCGCCGGGCCTTCCCCCGCTCTTCCTCAGACGCCGCATCCAGGATCGCGTGGAACCCCTCGAGCGGGAACTTCGAATCCACCGGGACCATCCGGTCGCCCAATCGGATGACGGCGTCGACGATGGTGCCATTGCTAAACTTGTACTGCATCTCAAACTGCCCTTCGGGCAGCCGGTCGCGCAGCAGGTTCTCCAGCAGCAGCTCGCCGAGGCCACCCCGCAGCTTCGGCGGCTTCAGGATCTCCTGCAGCGAGGTCAGGTCCCTTCCCACCTCGAAAATGCGGCTGGCCGCCTCCTCCAGTTCCTTGAGTTTCTCGTGCACGGTGGTGACCATGCCCGCCGTCTCGGAAAACCGCTGGCCGACCATCTGCAGGTTGACATCCAGGCGCTGCCCCAGACTCTCGTTGACCTGCTGCAGGGTGGTTGTGCTCTCGGCGAGGCGCTGGTTGACGGTCCGTGTGACCTCTTCCAGGCGGGTATTGAGCTGTGTCTGCAGGGCCTCGGTGCGCTCGGCCAGCGCCCGGGCGGTTGCATCAAGGCTCTGTCCCACCTGCGCGCGCAGCGCGTCCACCTGCTGCTGCATCACCACCAGGCCCGGATCGGCATGCTCACGCCGGCGCGCGGCCAGGATGGCCGCCACGACGATCGCGGCCGCGATGAGGATCGCGACCGCCAGCATCACGACATCGCTCATAGGCACCTCACCGTGCAGAAACCTCACGCCGTCGGATCCCTGGTCTCAGCGCGCCTGCCGTCACGTTCAGTCCTCCCGGGCCGTGTAGGGGCAGATCGACGCGAAGGCGCAGTACCGGCAGGCCCGGTAGTAGTCCGGGGTGGCCACAAAATGCTGCCGGCGAATGCCCACGGCTGCGCGCTGGATGGCCTCCGTCGCCTCTTCCAGCATCGCGTCGGTGGGCGTCGCGGTCCCCACCAGCACCTGCTGCGGACCGAGGAAGTGGAGTTCCAGCCGGTCGGGAGGGCGGCCGTAGTGGCGCCCGTAGGCCAGAGCATAGATGGCCAGCTGCGGGCTCTCCTTCGCCCGCCGGTCAGCGTCTTTCTGGGCCCGGACGTCGCTGGTCTTGAAATCGATAATGACCACTTCGCCCCTGTCGGAGGCCCCCGCGCTCCGGCGGATGTCTACCCGGTCCCAGCGCCCTCGCACCCTCGTCGTCCCCAACTGGAACGAGAACTTGCTCTCGACCATGGTCGGGACCGTTCCGCTCGCCAGCTGATACTCGAGGAAGCGGGCCAGCACGGCGCGGCCCTCGGCGAGCCGCTGGTCCTCGTGCTCGCGGCTGATGAACCCCTCGGTCACCCAGGTCCGCTCCAGCGCGCGGACCAGGTCGTCCAGATCGACACGCTGGCCGCGCGCCCGGCGCCGGTTGTACTCCATCGCGGCTGCATGCACCGCCGCCCCGTAGACAACCCGGTGATCACGCAGCAGCGGCACGCGAAGGATATGGGCGTACTTGTACTTGAGCGGACAGATCTGGTAGTCGTCCACCTGCCGGAACGACAGGCTGATCGGCAGATCGTCCGGCAGGACCCCCGGCAGCGACTGCTGCACCTCAGGCGGCGGGGCGTGCCGGTGGATGGCTTCCACCGGGGAGGCGCGGTAGGCCGCCTCGTCGACGGTGGGCACGTCCAGGGCCTCCAGCACGAACCGGCTGACCTTGCGGGCCCGGATGCCGCCGTAGTCCCGGCCGCTGGTCAAGACCAGCCGGTGCTTCGCGCGCGTCATCCCCACGTAGAAGAGCCGGCGCTCTTCCTGCAGATGGCTGTCGCCTGTCGGCAACACCTCTTTGTCGCGCACCAGGTCGTCCGGGAGCTCCAGCGGTTCGCTGCGTGCCCGCGACGGGAACCGGTCCGCCACGCAGTTAACCAGGAAGACCACAGGGAACTCCAGGCCCTTGGCCTTGTGCACGGTGAGGACCTGCACGCCGTCGAAGTCGGGATCGGGGTCGGGAATCGGCGGGTCGTCGCCCGCGGCGATCAGATCCTCCATCCGCCGGACGAACTCGGGCACACGGTCGTAGAGCGCCACCTCGCCGTGCCGCGCTACGATGTCGAAGAACCGCGCCAGGTTGGCGACCCGGGCCTCGTCGCCTGGCTGCTCGGAGGTGGCCAGGCGACGGATGTAGCCGGTGCGCTGCACCAGGTACTCATAGAGGACGCGGCCGGTGGCGTGATGACGCATCAGGGCCCGCATTTCGTCCAGGTCCTCCACCAGGCGGGCAATCGACGCATGGCTCTCCGGCGAGAGTTCCGCGCTCAACTCCGGTGCGCCGCCCAGGTGCCGGAACGTGTGCTCCAGCGACCGGTTGCGGCGGCTGGCATAGCTCAGCGCCCGCGCCATGTCGGTGGCATCGATCATGTACAGGGCCGAGGTTCCCAGGTAGTACAGGCTCAGGTTGTCGGACGGGTTGGCCAGCACCCGGAGAAACGCCAGGGCCACCCGGACCTCTTCGCGGTCGTACAGTCCCCGCGTGCCGGAGAACCACCAGGGGATCCCGCGGACGTTCAGGGCGCGGAGGAACGGGTCGGCGTCCTGGTTGGCCCGCACCAGGATCGCGCAGTCCCGGTAGCGGCCACCGCCGGCCATGTAGTCGGCGATCGCCGCGGCCACCGCATCCGCTTCGGTGGTCAGCGTGTCGTAGTGCCGGTGCTCGACCCTGGGCCCCTCGCCGACGCGCGAGACGAGACGCTTGTCCAGGTCGTTGCGGACCTCCAGCCGGTCGGGGTTGTTGTGCTGGATCAGGCGGTAGGCCGCGTCCAGGACCTGCTGCGGTGAGCGGAAGTTTTCGGTGAGCACCACCTGGGCGGCGTCGGGGTAGGCGGCGGTGAAGCCCAGGATGTTGCTGATCGCCGCGCCTCGGAACTTGTAGATGGACTGGTCGTCATCGCCCACAACGGTGATGTTCCGGTGCGCGGCGGCCAGCAGCTTCACCACTTCGAACTGCGCGTGGTTCGTGTCCTGAAACTCGTCCACCAGGATGTACCGGAAGCGCTGCTGATACCGCCGGAGGATCTCGGGCCGTTCGCGAAACAGCTGCAGCGGCAGGACGATCAGGTCGCCGAAATCGCCCCGGCCGCTCTCGCGCAGCAGGCGCTGATCGGCCGCATAGGTGCGTGCCAGTTCCAGGTGTGCCGCGGCGGCGTCGCGCAGTTCCGCCTCCTGCGGGGAACCGTCGGCGCGGGCGGGCAGCGCGACCGCGTAGGCCTCATAGGCCTCCGGGGTGATGTCTTCATCCTTCGCCCGGCTGATCAGGTTCAGCACCGCATGGACAAAGCGCGTAGGGTCACCCAGCGGGCGGTACCGGTCCAGCGGCAGTTCGAAGAGGCGATCGCGGAAGAAGATATACTGCTCGGGCCGGGAGAGCACCCGGAAGTCCGGCGGGATGCCGATCTCCAGTGCCTGCTCGCGGAGGATGCGATCGCCGAAGGCGTGGAAGGTGCTGATCCAGGTGTCGGTATAGCCGTACGGCACGAGTTCGTCGACACGGGCCTCCATCTCGGCCGCCGCCTTCTCGGTGAAGGTCAGCGCCAGGATCTCCGACGGCTTCGCCCGCCGTGTGGCGATCAACCAGGCGATGCGCCGCGTGATGACCGTGGTCTTCCCTGTGCCGGCGCCGGCGACGATAAGAAGCGGGCCCTCGCCGAAGGTGACGGCTTCAAGTTGAGACGGGGTCAGGCCTTCCAGCGCCCGTTCGGCCGCGTCGCGGCCGGAGACGAGGGGCTCGGCCGAGAGATCGAGCGTCAGCTGGTCGGCGAGCGTGGGTGGACGTTCAGGCGGTCGCGTCGACATCCTCCGTATCCACACGCCCGCCCTCCAGCCGCCGCAGCGCCCGGGCGATGACGGCCGCGCCGAAGCCCCGGCGCTGGAGCCACCCGACCAGACGGCGGCGGGTCACCGTTGAAGGCAGGTGGCCGAGGCGCCGCATGCGCAGCCGCGCCTGGGCCAGCGCCAGATCCTCTTCCTTGTCCGAAGGCAGCAATGTGCCGATGGCCTCGGCCGCTACCTCCGGCGCAACACCCCGGGCCAGCAGTTCCGCCCGCAGCCGGGCCCGGCCGCTGGGCCGGAGCGCCAGCCGGTCCCGGACCCAGGCCTGCGCGAAGCGGGCGTCGTCAATGAACCCGGCTCGGGCCAGGTCGGCGAGCACAGCCGCGACGATGACCTTCGGCAGGCCGCGGCGCCGGAGCGCTCCCTCGAGTTCAGCCCGGCTGCGCAGGCGCCGCTCCAGCAGGCGCAGGGCGACCGCGCGCCCCTGCCACCTGGCGCCGATCTGCGCGAGGCGCTCCGCGATGGCCCCGGACACCCCGCCGCCCTCGACCACCCCCAGCGCCTCAACGGCTTCGGCGTCGAGCCTGAACGATCCGGCTCCCTCGATCTCGACGATGCGGACGAGCGGGTCGCGATGCCACGGGCGGACACGGACCACGCGATAGGTGGCCGCGGCCTCCGCCACCGCCCCTCTCCTCTCCCGCTCCTAGGCGCGCGCCCGGGCCGCCACTGGACGCGTCGGCTCCGGTGCTGGTGGCGGCGTTTCCACCGCGGGTTGCGCCTGCCGGATTAACCCCCGTGCCTCTCGCACCCGACGGTCAAGTTCGCGGGCCACCTCCGGATTGTTATCGAGAAACTCGCGGGCGTTGTCGCGGCCCTGCCCCAGTCGCAGGTCGCCGTAGGTGAACCAGGCGCCCGACCGCCCGACGAGCCCCGCCGCCGTCGCGGCATCCAGAATATTGGCAGAGCGCGAAATGCCCTGGCCATAGATGATGTCGATCTCGGCATCGCGGAACGGGGGAGCCAGCTTGTTCTTGACGACCTTCACGCGCGCCCGCATGCCCTTGACCTCGTCGCCGCTCTTGAGGTTCTCGGTCTTGCGAATCTCCATGCGGATTGAGGCGTAGAACTTCAGCGCGCGGCCGCCGGTTGTCGTCTCGGGATTGCCGAACATCACCCCGATCTTCTCGCGAATCTGGTTGATGAACACCACCGTGGTCCGGGATTTGCTGATGGTGCCCACGAGCTTGCGCAGCGCCTGCGACATCAGCCGCGCCTGCAGCCCCACATGCGCGTCGCCCATCTCGCCTTCGAGTTCCGCACGCGGCACCAACGCCGCGACCGAGTCGACGACGATCACATCCAGCGCCCCGCTGCGGACCAGGGTCTCGGCGATCTCCAGCGCCTGTTCCCCGCTGTCGGGCTGCGACAGGAGCAGGTTGTCCACATCCATGCCCACGGCCCGGGCATAGGTGGGATCGAGAGCGTGCTCGGCGTCGATGAACGCCGCCACCCCTCCCTCCCGCTGCGCCTCGGCGATGATGTGATAGCCCAGGGTTGTTTTCCCGGACGCCTCGGGGCCGTAGATCTCGACCACGCGCCCCCGCGGCACACCGCCGATGCCCAGGGCCAGATCGAGCACGAGCGCCCCGGTCGGAATCACCTCGGCCTGGAGCTTGGCGGACGCCTCCCCCAGCCTCATGATGGACCCTTTCCCAAACTGCTTCTCGATCTGGGACAGAGCTAGGTCCAGTGCCCGCTGGCGCTCGCTCATTGTGGATACCCTCCCTCGGTTCCCTTCGATGCGCCCAAGATACCAAACAAATGTTCGCTTGTCAACGCCACAATTCTACCTCTGGCCGGCCGATATACCACATCTTGGAGATTATTCAGGTGAAGCATTCAACCCCTGGTCAAGCGGAACCTGCTCGCAGACCGTGTACACCGGTCCATCAGGAGTCAACCGGCTCTCCATAACCGCAATTCGGGTGACCTCCTGGCGGCCGATCTCGAGGTTCCGGTACTGCTCCAGGACCCGGACCAGGTCTCCCCATCGCCGATCGTCTCGTGGGCGCCCCAGCGTGGCGTGGGGCCTGAACTGGCGGGGGTCCGGGGCAAATCCCTGTCTGGCGAGCGCAGCGTCAAGGTGCGCACCGAGACGCTCCAGGGGTTCGGCGCCATCCCGCAGCCCGATCCAGACGACCTGCGGCCGATTCGGCCCGGGGAAGGCCCCAAACCCGGCAAGGGTGATGGCAAAAGGCACCACATCCTTGGCGGCCTCCCGGCTCGCCACCGTCGCGCGGGCTACCTGCGCCGCCGGAATTTCTCCGAGAAACCTGAGCGTGAAGTGGACGTTGTGTGGCTTCACCCACCGCAGCCGGGCTCCGGCAGCGCGGAGTCGTTCCTGCACCTCGGCCACCGCCCGCTGGAGTTCGGGGTCGAGCTCGACGGCGATGAACGTCCGGTGGAGGGTCACCATCGCAGGAGGGTGAGCCGGAGCAGGTTGATGGCCGTCTGAGCGGCCAGGTGGCGGATCACAGATCGACCAGGACCCTCGCCGAAATGCAACTCTTCCGTCCGGGTCCGGGCATCGCTGTCGATGGCGACGAAGACCAGCCCGACGGGTTTCGCGGGCGTGCCGCCGGAGGGCCCAGCGATCCCCGTGATGGCCAGCCCGACGTCGGCGCCCGCGACGCGCCTGGCGCCTGCGGCCATGGCGGCGACGACCTCCGCGCTCACCGCACCATGGGCGGCGAGCAGCGCGGCCGGCACGCCGAGATCGCGGACTTTGGCCTCGTTGCTGTACGGGATGAACCCGGCCAGCAGGAATGCAGAACTCCCCGGAACCTCTGTGAGGCGGGAGGCGACGAGCCCCGCCGTGCACGACTCCGCGATGGCCAGGGTCTTCCGCTGATCGATGAGCAGGCGCGCCGTGGCTGTGTGCAACGCTTCGTCGTCGATGCCGAAGACCGCGTCTCCCAGGCGGGCACGCAGCGCGGCCTCCATCTCATCGAGCATCGCTCCTACGGCGCCGGGTGGTCCTTTGGCCGTGATGCGCAGGTGGACTTCGCCGGTCTTGGCCAGCGGTGCCACGGTGGGATTGGCACCGTGGATCAGCTCGCGCACGCGCTCTTCCACGACCGATTCACCCAGGCCCGCGATCCGCAGCACGCGGGAACGGATGACGTCTCCGCCGGTCCTGGCCTGGAGCCAGGGAATCAGCCCCTCGGCCACGAGGCCTTCCATCTCATGGGGGACGCCTGGGAAGATGAAGATCGTCTGGTCTCCGACGGGCACGATCAACCCGGGAGCCGTCCCCCGCCGGTTGGGGATGACCTGCGTGCCTGCAGGAATGCGCGCCTGGCGGAAGACCGACGCGGGCGGGGTGCGGCGACGCCGCTCGAAAAAGGCCGCCAGGCCATCAGCCACGCTCTGGTCGTAGACCAGGGGCCGATCGATGGCCAGCGCCACGGCTTCGACCGTGAGGTCGTCCTCGGTCGGTCCCAGCCCACCGGTCATGATCACCAGGTCCGCCCGCTGCAGCGCCAGGACGACCGCACCTCGGACGCGGTCCAGGTTGTCCCCGACCGTCTGCTTGTGGAGCACGTCAACGCCGTAGGAAGCGAGCAGCCGTGCCAGGTAGACCGCGTTGGTATCGGTGATCTGTCCGAGGAGCAGTTCCGTGCCGACCGAGATCAGTTCAGCGCGCATGGCCGCCACTCGTTTTCGGGCACGGCGTCTGAGCTTAGGGCAGGGCATCCGTTCGAATCGTGCGATCGACGACCTCTCCCGGCCGTCCGAGCGGGCCGATGATCTTCCCGTTGACCGTGAGGATCACAGCACCTGCATTGCCCACGCGGATCGTCAGCACCTTCGTGCTCTGCCAGCGCCGTGTCTGGCCCGCCGTGATGAATCCCTCGAAGAGCGTCCCAGCCTCGGTCGTCACCAGGATCCACGAGCGGCCGAGTGCCTGGACCTCCACCGTGATGCCCTCGTCTCCGGCGGCTGCGACGGCCGGGGCGGCGGACGGCGGCGCGGAGCCCCCCGGCGTCGAGGGCTGTGGTGCCGTCGGTATCACAGCCTTCGGTCCGGCGGCCGGTGCCGGGCGTTCCTGTGCCTGCCCGGGAGGGGAGTCGGGGGGAGGTTGCGAGAACTCGCGGAAGCGGTGCGCGAAATCCGCCGCCAGGGCCACGCCCACCAGCAGCACGACCACGCCCGTCGAGATCGCCAGGCGGCGTAGCCGCGACGACGGTTGTGCCGGTTCGATGGCGGAGGTCAGACGGTCCCATGCGTCGGCCCCGGTCCGGGCACCCGGCCCGAGCACTTCGGCCAGCCGAGCGACGAGCGGTTCAGGGTCCAGGTCGAGTTCGCGCGCCAGCGTGCGCAGGAAGCCCCGCGCATAAGGAAAGGGTGGCAGGTCGTTGAACCGCTCCTCCTCGAAGGCGGCCAGGAACCTGGCACTGATCTTCGTCCGGGCCTGCACGTCGGCCAGCGACACGCCGCGCGCGGCGCGTGCCGCCCTCAATGCAGCACCGATTCCGGTCCCCTCTCCCCGATCGCGGTGCGCAGACATAGGCGTCCTGCGGCGATTCTTTCGCGCGGCACCTCTTATTCCCTGCGCCTCGACCCGGCCGTCGCTCATCGGGATGGGACGCGGCGTGCGGCTGCCCACGCCCGCTCAATCGCGGCGGCCAGCGCGGCATTGGCCTCCAGCAGGGCCAGGTTGGCCGCCAGCGCGCGGCCTCCAGTGGCACGGGCCACCGCGCCGAGCAGATAGGGCGTGAGGCGTGAGCCGGTGATGCCTTCGCCGCGGGCCTGCGCCATCGCCGACGCCACCGCTTGCTCGACCTCCGCGGCATCGAGCGCGGCAGCCACCGGAGGGGGGTACACTACCAGCAGCGCCGACCGATCGCCCAGGGCGGCCTTGGCCTGCGCGATGGCGACCACATCCTCCGGGCTCTCGACCCGGTGAGGCACCTCGACGCCACTGGTCCGAACGTAGAAGGCCGGATACGTTCCGGTCTGATAGCCCACCACCGTGACCCCCAGCGTGTCCAGGGCCTCAGCCGTCCTGCCGGTGTCGCAGATCGCCTTCGCGCCCGCGCAGACCACGACCAGCGGGTGCCGACGCAGCGCGTCCAGATCGGCCGACACGTCGCCGGAGGACTCTGCGCTAAGGTGGACGCCGCCGATTCCTCCCGTGGCCAGCGTGCGCAGGCCCGCCGCGTGCGCTACGGCCATCGTCGCCGATACGGTGGTGCCGCCAGACCGGCCCTGCGCGAGCGCGACTGCGAGGTCGCGCTCCGCAACTTTGATCACATCCGGGCCGTAGAGGAACGCCAGGCCCGCGGGATCGACGCCGACCTCAATTCGGCCGTCCCGCACGGCGATCAGCGCAGGGGTGACCCCGGCGCTGCGCAGCAGGTCGTTGAGGCGCAGGGCCAGCCGTCGGCCTTCGGCCGGGGGAAGGCCATCCGAGAACACCGCGCTCTCCAGGGCGACGACCGGCGCGCCCGCCTCCAGCGCCGCCCGCGCCTCGGGCGCGACGTGGATCGTCCTGAGATCAGGCGTCCTCATCCTGCGATCACAGACGCCAGCGCCGACGGGGTGGCCTCGTGCGACTGCACCACCACCGCCGCGGCGGCGACAGCGAGAGCGGCGGTCCTGCCAGGGTCGAGGCCAGCGAGCAACCCATGTAGCGCCACCGCGGCCACCGCGTCGCCGGCCCCGGTGGGGTCGACCACGTCGGCGGGCGCCGCCGGACAGTGCAGGGCCTCTTCGGCTGTGGTGATCCCGACGCCTTCCGGGCCCAGGGTGATGACAACGCGCTCGACGCCCTCCGTGAGCAACGCTGTCCCCAGGGCCTGCCAGCTGAGCGTGTTCGGCAACCCGGTGATCGCCAGCGCCTCGGCGCGGTTGCACACGACCGCTGCGGCTCCCGCCAGGGCTGAGCGCAGACGGACGGCCTTCGGGGGAGACGTCGCGAGCAGGACACGAGGGATCTCTCCAGCCAGCCCCTGCAGCGCCTCGTGGAGGGGCTCGTGAAGGTTGGCGTCGGCCACGATCGCCCGCGCGCCGGCAAGCACGGCCCGCCAGCCTTCCAGGTCCGCGACCTCCAGCGCGTCGACCGGTCCGGCATCGGATACGCACCAGGGTTCTCCGCCATCAGGTCCCACGGCGACGAGCGTGCCGGTGGTCTGGGACCGGCGGAGGCAGGGTGAGATGTCAACGCCGGCGTCGGATGTGACGCGCAGCAGCCAGTCGCCGAGTGGATCGTCCCCCACGGCGGTCGCCAGGGTTACCGGGTAGCCCAGACGCGCCAGATTCACCGCCACGTTGCGGGCCGCGCCGCCCGCCCCGATGCGCACCGCCCCGGGCAGCGACCGTCCGGGCATCCACCGCGCAGGGGTGGTCGCGCGGATATCCACCAGGGCGCCGCCGATGGCGACCACGGGCTTGTGCACTGTTACACCTCTTCCTTGCTGTAGGGAATCCCGTCGGCCGCCGGCGGCATCGCGCGCCGCACGAATCCCGCGAGCACCAGGATCGACGCCACATGCGGGAGGACGGTGATGAACTGGTAGGGCACACCGGTGTGGACCACCCGCAGGCTCAGCGCGTCGAAGTACCCAAACAGCGCGGACGCGCCCAGCGCGCCCAGCGGCCACCAGTTGCCGAAGATCATTGCGGCCAGGGCGATGAAGCCGCGCCCCTGCGTCATCCCCTCGAGATAGCCGCGTCCCTGCTCGATGGACAGATAGCCCCCGGCCAGCCCGGCGAGCGCGCCGCTGATCAGCACGCCCGCGTACCGCATGCGGGTCACGCTGATCCCCAGGGTGTCGGCGGCGGCAGGGTGCTCGCCGACCGCGCGCAGCCGCAGCCCAAACACCGTCCGCACCAGCACCCACTGGCCCAGGATCACCAGCACCAGGGCCGCGGGGATGACCGGAGAGATACCCGTGGCCAGAGGGGCCAGCGCCGGAATCTTCCTGAGGCCGGGAATGGCCAGCGGCGCAAATCCCTGGATGCCCGGCGACTGCGTCGCCACGCCGAAGAACAGGATGTTGAGGAACCGCGCCAGGCCCACCGCCAGCAGGTTCAGCGCGACTCCGCTGATGATCTGGTCGACCCGGAACGTCACCGCGACCACCGCGTGCACCAGCGAGAACAGCATGCCGGCGGCGGCGGCGGCCAGCATGCCCACCAGGGGGGCGATCACCGGCACTGCGGCGGGGTCGGCCGACAGGAACGCCTGGGCCACCAGGTGCGTGGTTGCCGCGCCGAAGAACGTCCCCACGATCATGATGCCTTCCAGCCCGATGTTGACGACGCCGCCGCGCTCCGAGTACACGGCACCCATCGCCGTGAGCAGGATCGGCACGGTGAGGCGGACGGCCGACGCCAGCAGCGCCAGGTTGAGCAGCGAGACTAGGAGGTCGATCACGCGCCCCCCTCCCCCGCCGCGGCGGCCACGGGGGCGAGGATCACCCGCTCGGCCTCCCGCTTCCGCTGAGTGCGGACGTACCGCGTCACCAACTCATACGCAACCACAATCGCCAGGATGATGACGGCCTGGAGGATCGTGATCACCTCGCGGGGGACATCGGCGAACACCTGCACTCCCTGGGCGCCGCGGTCGAGGAACGCGAACAGCAGCGCGGCCACCAGAATGCCCACAGGGTTGTTCCGGGCCAGCAGCGCCACCGAGATGCCCAGGAACCCCAGCCCTTTGGGGAAGTCGATGTCGAAGTACCCGAAGAACCCGAGCACGTCCGACAATCCCACCAGCCCCGCGACCGCGCCGCTGGCGAGAAACATCATGAACTGCACGCGGCCGATGCTGATCGCGGCGGTCTCGGCCGCCGTGGGATTTCCGGCGACTGCGCGGACCTCCAGCCCGAAACGCGAGCGGGCCAGCAGGAAGGCGGCGACGAGACACAAGACCACCCCCAGCGGCAGGAACCAGTTCAGGGCCGAGTGCTCGGGAATGCCGATCCCGACGGCCTCCAGCGCCGGCCGGAGCAGCGGCACGCGGGCGTTCGGCGCGAACTCCGGGGTCCGCACGCGCGGGGTCCCGGCCTGCGCCGGGTCACGGAACACGTCCGCCAGCAGGTACAGCACCAGGGCCGACGCGATGTAGTTCATCATGATCGTCGTGATGACTTCGTGCGCGCCCCGGCGCAACTTGAGCGCGATTGGGAGCAACGCCCAGGTCACGCCACCGGCCAGCGCGGCCAGCACCGCCAGCGGGAGATGGACACCCGAGGGCAGCCCGCGGATCGCAAAGCCCACCCAGGCGGCGGCAAAGGCGCCGACGTAGTACTGGCCTTCCACGCCAATGTTCCAGAGGTTGGCCCGAAACGAAAGCGCGACCGCTAGGCCGGCGAAGATCAACGGCGTCGCCTTGAAGAAGATCGCGGCCACGCTGTCGGCGCGGGTGAGCGAAAAGCGGAGCATCAGGCCGTAGACGTCCAGCGGGTTCTTGCCGATGGCCAGGATGATGCCGGACGCCACGAGCGCGCCGAAGCCGATGGCCAGCAGCGGCGCCAGCATCTGCAGGACGGTCAGGCGGACCCGCGGACTCACCCGGCTCGCACCTCCGCCTGCCGCGCACCGGTCATGTAGAGCCCGATCTCCCGCGGGGTGGCGGCACCGCGAGCGAACTCGGCGACAATCTGGCCGGCGTGAATGACCCCGATCCGGTCGGCGAGCGTCAGGATCTCTTCCAGCATGGCCGAGACCAGCACGACCGCCATCCCCGCGGCCTTGGCGTCGAGGATCTGGCGGCGGACGAACTCGGTCGCGCCGATATCCAGACCGCGGGTGGGCTGCGCCGCTACCAGCACCGAAGGGTCGAACGCGAACTCTCGCGCGACGATCAATTTCTGCTGGTTGCCGCCCGACAGCGCCAGGGTCGGCGTGCGGAGTGACGGCGTGCGCACGTCGAACCGCGCGACGCGCTCCTGCGCGAACCGCTCAATCGCGGTGCGGTCCAGCAGCAGCCCGGGCCCGAAGATCGGCCGCGTGTGGTGCCCGAGGATCAGGTTCTCCCAGACCTCCATGGCGAGCACCAGGCCCCGCCGGTGCCGGTCCTCAGGGATGTGCGCCACGCCCAGCAGCCGGATGCCGCGTGCGCCGGTGCGCGTGACGTCGCGGCCCATGATCAGGAGCCGGCCGCTCACTAGCGGCCGCAGGCCGACCAGCGCCTCCACCAGTTCCGACTGGCCGTTGCCCTCGACCCCAGCGATGCCGTAGACTTCCCCGCTGCGCACGGCGAACGACAGGCCGCGCACCGCCGGCCGGCCGCGCGCACCCGCTATGACCGCGCCTTCGACCACCAGCCGCGGCTCGCCCGCAGCCACCTCGGGGACGGGCAGCTCCATCAAGATCGGCCGGCCGACCATCATCTCCGCGATCTGCGCCTTCGTCGCCCGCGCAGCCTCCAGCATGCCGACGACCTGCCCGCGCCGCAGCACGGTGATGCGGTCGGCGATCGCCAGCACCTCTTCCAGGATGTGGCTGATGAAGACGATGGTCTTGCCTTCCGCGCGCAGCCGGCGCAGGTTGGCGAACAGGTCGTCGACCTCCTGCGGCGTGAGCACGGCCGTCGGCTCGTCCAGGATCAGGACCTCCGCCCCCCGGTAGAGCACCTTGATGATCTCCACGCGCTGCTGCTCGCCCACCGACAGGGCCCCCAGTTCAGCGTCCGGATCGAGCACGAAGCCATACTGATCGCACAGCTCTCGAACCCGGCGTCTGGCCTCATCCGGCGCCAGCCGGCCGCGGCGCGCCGGCTCGGAGCCCAGGACGACGTTCTCGGCGACGGTGAAGACCGGGATCAGCATGAAGTGCTGGTGAACCAT
Source organism: Armatimonadota bacterium (assembly GCA_016198805.1). GTDB lineage: Bacteria > Sysuimicrobiota > Sysuimicrobiia > Sysuimicrobiales > Humicultoraceae > JACQHU01. The sequence goes on along the minus strand of JACQHU010000148.1, from coordinate 690 downwards.
CCCGATGCCCAGACTGATCGCCCGGCGCGGGCTGTCCAGGACCACGGGCTGGCCCCGGACCGCGATCGACCCGCTGTCAGGCTGGTAGAGCCCGTAGAGGATTTTCATCAGGGTAGACTTGCCGGCGCCGTTCTCGCCGACCAGGGCGTGGATCTCTCCCGGTGCCACGGCCAGAGAGACCTGATCGTTGGCCAGGACCCCGGGGAACCGCTTCGTGATGCCGGTTAACTCAATGACGGCGGCCATGGAAGCGACGAGGGCGGATCCCGCCGCCCCTCGCTGGAGGCGCTACTTGCGCGTCTTCAGGAACGCCTCGAGTTCCTTCTTGTCGGAGGGCACCTTGATCTTGCCAGCGATGATGTCCTTCTTCAGCGTCTCCAGGCGTGGGACGATGTCCTTCATCTGGGCCTCGTTGTACTTGTTCACGGCGTACCCGACGCCGCCTTCCTTCAGTCCAAAGGCCTGGACGCCGGCCTTGTACCGCCCGTTCACCAGGGCCTTGATCGTCCCGTAGACGGCCACGTCCACGCGCTTCATATTGCTGGTGAGGATCTGCGCGCGCTGGTCGGGCTTGGCGGTCAGCGACTGGTCCGCGTCGACGCCGATGGCCCACTTCTTCTTGATGACCGCCGCCTCGAACACCCCGATCCCCGTGCCGCCCGACGCGTGGTAGATGATGTCGGCGCCCCG
>JACQHU010000152.1 GCA_016198805.1 Armatimonadota bacterium | reverse complement strand
CGCAGATCAAGGAGATCGAGGCGCAGAAAATCTTCGTCGATCTCCCGGAAGAGGAGCCGGTAGCGGCTGCGGAGCCGGCACCCTCCGCCGAGCCGGCGGTGACGACCGGTGCGCCGGAGGAGAAGCCCGCGTAGCGGGATCCGGGCGGCGATGCCGAGAGTCCGACACGTTCCTCAGCGCCAGTGTGTGGCCTGCCGCACGATGGGGCCGAAGCGGGAACTGGTGCGGGTCGTCCGCACGCCGGCCGGCGACGTGCGCGTGGATACCACGGGCAAGGTGTCCGGGCGCGGCGCCTACATCTGTCCGACGGCTGACTGCGCAGAGATCGCCGTGCGCGAAGGACGGCTCCAGCACGCGCTGGACGTGCCGGTCCCGCCCGCCGTGGTCGAAGAGCTGCGGGCGGCCGTGGCCCGCAGGACGCACGTCCCTGGCAAGGTTTGAGGAGGCTGGTGCATGCGGGTTTACGAACTGGCAAAAGAACTCGGCCTGACCACCAAGGAGCTGATGGATGTCCTGGCCCAGCTCAAGGTGCCGGTCAGGAGCCATAGCGGCAGCCTGACCGTCGCGGCCGAGGAGCGGATCCGCATGCATGTCGCGGCCACGCGGCCGGCCAAGGGGAAGAGGGCTGCGGCGCCGGCAGTGCAGCCCGCGGTCCCGCCCGTGCCTGCGCGACCGGAGGCCCGCACGCCGACCGGAGAACGCATCCTGGGCGTGCGGAAGATCACGCCTCCGCCTGCACCCGTTGAGGCCGCCCCCCCGGCAGAAGCGCCGAAGGTCGTCGAAACCCGGCCTGCTGAGGAGGCGCCGAAGGTCGTCATGCGCCCGGCGGCGCAGGCCCCGGCGGCCGCTGCCGCTGCGCCCGCGACACCGGCCGCTGCTGCTCCTTCGGCACCTCCCAAGGTTCCGGCGCGTCCTGCTCCGGAGGCACCACCGGGGGCGGTGCGGATCGAACCAGTGAAGCCGCCGCGTCGCGAGCCTCCCCGCGAGCCCCTGAGAGATCTGGCCAGCCTGGCAGGTGTCACCACCGAAGCGCCGAAAGCGCCCGCTCCTCCACGCGCACCCGAGCGGCGGCGTCCGACACCGGTCGAGGAGAGGCGTCCTGCTGGCCGGCCGCAAATCCCGCCCCGCCGTCCCATGCGCCGCCTGGTCCGGCGTCGGAGAACTCCGGTCCGGCCGGTCGAGGCAGTCCAGGAGGAGGCGGCACCGACCGCAGCCAGCGAGATCGAACTGGCCGGCCCGGTCAGCGTCGGGGATCTGGCCGCGCGCCTGAGGGTGCCGACTGGAGAGATCGTTCGTCGGCTGCTGGATCAGGGCGTGCTTGCCGGTATCAACCAGCAGCTCCCGCTCGACCTGGCACAGAAAGTGGCGGAGTCGTTCGGCACCCTGGTGATCCGCACCGATGGCGCAGCGAAGGCCGGGCCGGCGGCGCCGAAGATCGAGCGCCTCACCGTGGCGGCCGGCGAGGGCGCCGTCCCGCGCCCGCCGGTGGTGACGGTGATGGGACACGTGGACCACGGCAAGACCACGTTGCTGGACGCCATCCGGCAAACAAAGGTAGCGGAAGCAGAGTTCGGCGGCATCACGCAGCACATCGGGGCGTCGGTGGTTGAGGTGGGCGGCCGGCAGGTGGTCTTCATCGACACCCCCGGCCACGAGGCCTTCACCGCGCTCCGGGCGCGCGGGGCCCAGGTGACCGATATCGCGGTGCTGGTGGTGGCCGCCGACGACGGGGTCATGCCCCAAACCGTCGAGGCCATCAACCACGCCAAGGCGGCGGGCGTCCCGATCGTGGTGGCCATCAACAAGATCGACCTGTCCCAGGCCAACCCCGATCGCGTGAAGCAGGGGCTGGCCGAACTGGGGCTCGTCCCGGAGGAGTGGGGCGGCGACACCATCACGGTGCCCGTATCGGCCCGCCAGCGCACCGGACTGGACCACCTGCTGGAGATGATCCTCCTGGTCGCCGACCTGCAAGAACTGCGCGCAGAGGTCGATCGGCCGGCACGAGGCACCGTGATCGAGGCGCGGCTGGACAAGGGTCGTGGCCCCGTGGCAACCGTCCTCGTCCAGGAGGGTCACCTGAAGGTTGGTGATGCCATCGTGGTGGGCGAGACGCACTGCCGCGTGCGCGCCATGCTCGACGCGCGAGGCCAGCGCATGGACCGCGCGACGCCGTCGGTGCCGGTCGAGGTCGTGGGCCTGGTCGACGTGCCATCGGCCGGCGCCCTGCTTGAGGTGGTGCGCGACGAGCGGATGGCGAAGGCCGTGGCCGAGGAACGCCGCGAACGGCGACGCGCCGCCGAGCAGACCGTCGCGCGCCGCGCCGTGGCCGAGGAAACGGCGGAGGGTCCCAAGGAACTCCGGTTGATCATCAAGGCCGACGCCCACGGGTCGGTGGAGGCGCTGCAGGCCGCCGTGGCCAAGCTGTCCCGGCCCGAAGTCAGCCTGCTCATCCTGCACGCGGGGGTCGGGAACGTGACCGAATCCGACGTGATGCTGGCTGCGGCCAGCCGCGCAGTGCTCGTCGGGTTCAACGTGCGCCCGGAGGCCCAGGTCCGACGGCTCGCGGAAGAACAGGGCGTCGATGTCCGCCTCCACCGGGTCATCTACGAAGTCCTGGACGACCTGGCCGCGCTGCAGAAGGGCCTGGTGGCGCCCAAAGTCCAGGAGGTCACAATCGGCCAGGCCGACGTGCGGCAGACGTTTGCAATCTCGCGGCTTGGGGTGGTGGCGGGGTCCTACGTAACCGGCGGCCGGATCGTGCGGGGCGCGCTGGCGCGGCTGATCCGCGACGGCGTGGTCGTGCACCAGGGCCGCATCGGGTCCCTGCGTCGGTTCAAGGAGGACGTCCGCGAAGTGACGGAAGGATTCGAGTGCGGGATCGGGCTCGAACGGTTCAACGACATCAAGGAACGCGACCTGATCGAAGCGTACGAAATCCAGGAGGTCCCGGCCTAGCCGTGCCGGGTGGTCCCGGGAGGAACGGACGATCGTCGTCGGTGTGGCGCGTGCCGAACTGAGCCTGCCGGGCGCACGGGGCCTGAAGGACAAGCGGCGTCTGGTGAAGAGCCTGGTGGAACGGGCGCAGCACCGTTTCCGCGTCGCCGCCGCCGAAGTCGATCATCACAACACCTGGCAGCGGGCCGCCGTGGCCTTCGCCTGCATTTCCACCTCGTCGCGACATGCCCATCAGATTCTCTCCGAGATTGCGAGCTTCGTCGAGCACCAGGGCGAGATCGTCCTGGTGGATTTTGAAGTCGAGATCCGCTAGGGTCACTCCATGCCGGCCAACCCCTCCCGCGCCGAGCGCCTGGCTGAGGTCATCCGGGCCGAGACCAGTGCCATCGTCCAGCGAGATCTCAAGGATCCCCGCATTGGATTCGTCTCCGTGACGGACGTGGTGGTGAGTCCCGACTTGCGCCGTGCGAAGATCTATGTCAGTGTGCTCGGCGACGACGACGTGAAACGACGCACGATGGAAGGCCTGATCCACGCGACGGGACACATCCGGTCCGAGTTGGGGGGACGATTGGGGATCCGCTTCGTGCCCGAAATCCTTTTTCGCCTCGACGAGTCCATCGAGCGGGGGACCCGCATCGTCTCCATCCTCCGCGAGGTGGCCGAGGAGCAGTCGCGTGAATCCCCGGGCAGCGATCGCCGCGACCCTCAAGAGTAGCTCCAACGTCCTGATCACGTGCCACCTCGGCCCGGATGGCGACTGCCTGGGGGCCGGGCTCGCGCTGGCCCTGGCCCTGCGGCGTCTCGGCAAGAGCGTGACGGTGGCGAGTGCTGACGGTGTCCCGGCGAGCCTGCGGTTTCTCCCGGGAGCGGACCAGGTGGTCACGGCTATCCCCGACGGGTCTACCTTCGATGTCGCCGTCACCATGGAGTGCAGCAGTGTGGACCGGATCGGGACGGTGGCGCCGGCGGTGATGCGCGCGCGCTCGGTGGTCGCCATCGATCACCACGCCGCGCATGCGCCCTACGCCGACCTGACCGACTGGGACCCGCGGGCGGCGGCAGTGGGGGAGCAGGTGGACGACCTCATCAAGCACCTGGGCGTCCCGCTGGACCGCCCGATGGCGCTGGCTCTGCTGACCGCGGTGGTCACCGACACCGGGGTCTTCCGGTTCGGCAATACGACCGGGCAGGTGCTGCGGCTGGCGGCAGACCTGATGGACCACGGCGTGACCGTTGAGGAGGTCGTCCGGGCCGTCTACGAGGACCAGCCGGCGGCCGCCGTGCGGCTCCTGGGAGCCGCGCTCGCCGCGCTGGAACTCCACGAGGGAGGCGCCGTGGCGACCACGGCCATCACCGCGGCCATGCTGGCCGCCACCGGCGCGTCGCCCGCGGAGGTCTCGGGGGTGGTCTCTGCGATGCGCACGATCGCCGGGGTGCGCCTGGCGATGGTGTTTGAAGAGCGAGACGGCACCGTGCGCGTGTCGATCCGCTCCCGGGACGGCGTGCGCGCGGATCGGGTCGCGGAGGCTCTGGGTGGGGGCGGGCACGCCGCCGCCGCAGGGGCCGAGGTCCCCGGGGGTCTGGACGAGACGAGGCGTCGCGCGGTGGAGGCCGCGCGGCGGGAAATCTCCACCAGTCATGCCGCCCGATAGGACCGCGGCACGCGCGCAGGAGGCCTCACCCGGCGTGCTCAACGTGCTGAAACCGCCGGGGATGACCTCCCACGACGTGGTCGACCAGCTCCGGCGGCTGACGGGGTTGCGGCGCATCGGGCACACTGGGACCCTCGACCCCGGTGCCTGCGGGGTGCTGGTGCTGTGCCTGGGCCGGGCCACGCGCATCGCGGAATTCCTGACCGAGCGGCAGAAAGGGTATCGCGCCGAGTTCACCTTCGGTCTGGCCACCGACTCCGGTGACGCCTATGGCGCGGTCATCGCCGAAGGGGACGCGTCGGCACTCGACCAGGCCCAGGTGGAGGCGGCGCTGTCGGGTTTCGTCGGGGTCTCTGAGCAGATCCCGCCAATGGTGTCTGCCGTGCACAAAGCCGGCCGCCGGCTCTACGAGCATGCGCGGCGCGGCGAGACGGTGGAGGTAGCGCCGCGGCAGGTGGAGATCACCGAATGCCGGCTGCTGGACTTCGTTCCGGGGCAGCAGGCACGGGCGCTGGCGCAGATCGAGTGCTCAAAGGGCACCTATATCCGCGCGCTGGCTCGTGACCTCGGGGAGCGTGTGCGGGTGCCGGCCCATGCATCGTTTGTGCTGCGGACGCGGGTCGGCCGGTTCACTCTTGAGGACAGCCTGACGCTCGAGGAAGTCCAGGCGGCGGTCGCCTCCGGCCGGCTCCCCATGCACCTGCTCTCTCCGGACGAAGCTCTCGCCGATCTCCCCGCCGTCGACCTGACCCCGGCACAGCGCCAGCAGGTTCTGGACGGCCGCGCGCTGCCCCTGTTTCAGGTGCCGGGGTGGTCGAGGCTGCCGACGTCGGCGCCGATCCGGTTGCGAGACAGCCGGGGCCTGATCGCGCTGGCCCGCGTCGAGACCGGTCGCCTGCAGCCGTTTCGCGTCGTGCGCTCTCGGGCTGGATCATGAGGGTCGTCTTTGGCCTCGAGGCCTTCCAGCGGGCAGGCCGTCCTGTGTGCGTGGCGCTGGGTAGCTTCGACGGCGTCCACAGGGGCCACCGCGCGGTCATCGACACTCTGCTGAGCGTGGCGCGCCAGGTCCAGGGTGAGGGGGTGGTGACCACGTTCGACCCGCACCCCCTGACGGTCATCGCCGCGCCCGCAGAGCCCTTCCTGCTGACGACCGTCGACGAGCGGCTCCGGCTGTTTGCCGCCTTCGGCGTCGACGCCGCGATGGTCATCCGGTTCGACGCCGCCATGCGCAGCCTGTCTGGTTCGGCCTGGCTCGAGGCGCTGCGCCGGCATCTCGACCCCGTGCAGATCGTGGTCTCATCCACTCACACGTTCGGACTGAACCGGGAAGGGACCGTGGCATTCCTCCGCGCCTGGGCGTCGGCCCATGGCATCCAGGTCACCGTCGTGCCACTGCTCACGAACGAAGGGTTCACGATCAGCAGTTCCAGCATCCGGGAGCGGCTCCGGCAGGGCGATGTGCGGACGGCAGCCGAGTGGCTGGGCCGGTGGTACGGCGTGGAGGGCACCGTGATCCAGGGGGAGGGACGTGGGCGGCAACTCGGGCTGCCGACGGCCAACCTGCGGGTTCCTCAGGAGAAGCTGATTCCGGGACAGGGGGTCTACGCCGCGTACGCCACGACCGGGGGCGTCACCTACCCGGCCGCCGTGAACATCGGCATTCGGCCGACGTTTGGCGGGACGGCACCGGTCGTTGAGGCGCACCTGATCGAGGCGGCTGTCGACCTGTACGGGCGCGCGCTTGAGCTCGCCTTCGTCCAGCGGCTCCGGGCCGAGATGCGCTTCCCCGGGCCTGAGGCGCTCAAGAAGCAGGTGATGGCCGACATCTCGGAGGCGAAAGCCGTCCTTCAGGACCAGCCAATGCGGACCTAGAGGTCCCCAGGCAGGATGCCAACCGCATTGAAGATTAATATTAAGAATTTCTTATGGCTAAAATGCACTGGATTTTGTTTGCGCCACCCGTGGGAGCGTGCTAGTATGACGGTGGCCCCGGCGGGGAGCGCCGTCGCTCCAGCGGCTTCTCGGCCGTGGGCGTCATCTTTGTCCGGCGGTCTTTGCAACCGGACTGGAGGAGCGCAATGCTCAAGAGCGAGGCCAAGCGAGGGATTGTCGGGAAGTTTCAGCGCCACGATGGGGATACGGGATCTCCTGAGGTTCAGATCGCCCTGCTGACAGAACGGATTAACCAGCTCGCCGAGCACCTGAAGTCGCACGCCAAGGACTTTCACTCGCGCCGGGGTCTGCTGAAGATGGTCGGCCAGCGCCGCCGGCTGCTGGCGTACCTGGAACGGACGGATGTGACCGCATACCGGCGGGTGGTTGAGGCGTTGGGCCTGCGCAGGTAGACCGGTCGGGACTGTACAGATCTGCGGATCGAGACAGGAAGGATGGAACTGGGAATGGACTTGGTAGCGTATGTACGCCGCGCTGAGGCCGAAATCGGCGGAGGGCGGTTGGTGTTTGAAACCGGCGTGCTGGCCCGGCAGGCCGGCGGCGCGGTCACGGTGACGCACGGCGAGACCGTCGTGCTGGTCACCGCCACAATGTCGGAGACGGTGCGGGAGGGAATCGACTTCTTCCCGCTGACCTGCGATTTCGAAGAGAGGATGTACGCCGCCGGGAAGATCCCCGGCGGTTTCTTCAAGCGGGAGGGCCGGCCGGGGGAGCGCGCGGTCCTGACGTCCCGGTTGATCGACCGGCCGCTCCGGCCCTTGTTCCCCAAGGGCATGCGCAACGACGTACAGGTGGTAGCCACGGTCCTGTCTACCGACCAGGAGCACGATCCTGGTGTGGCCGCCGTGAATGGGGCCTCCGCGGCCTTGCTCCTGTCCGGGATCCCCTGGAACGGGCCGGTGGGCGCCGTGCGCGTGGGACTGGTGGGCGACCGGCCGGTGCTCAACCCGTCCCTCCGCCAGGTCGAAGACGAGAGCACGCTGGACCTGGTCGTGGCGGGCACCGAGGACGCCATCGTCATGGTCGAGGCCGGCGGCGACGAAGTGCCCGAGGACCGGCTCCTCGATGCCATCGATCTGGCCCACGCCGAGATCCGGCGGATCATCGCGGCGCAGCGCGAGGTCGCCGCGCAGGCCGGGAAGCCGCCACGAACCATCGTGGTCGCTTCGCCCGACCCGTCGCTGGACGCCGCCGTCCGCGAGGCGGCATTGCCCCTGGTCCGGGAGGCCCTCGGCCATCCCGAGAAGCTCGCACGCGAAGACGCGCTGCGAGCCGTCGAGGTCGAGGTCACGGAACGTCTGAAGGAGCAGTTCCCCGAGCAGGTCGCCAAGATCGGTGAGATCGTCTCTGCCGTCACCAAGGACGAGGTCCGGCGGCGGATCCTCGAGGATGGCGCCCGGCCCGACAGCCGGAAGCCGAAGGAGATCCGCCCCCTGGCGTGCGTGGTCGGCCTGCTGCCGCGCACGCACGGCTCCGGGCTCTTCCAGCGTGGCCAGACCCAGGTGCTCTCCATCACGACGCTGGGCACGGGGGAAGACGAGCAGCGGCTGGACGACATCGGCATCCTGGAGACCAAGCGGTACATGCACCACTACCAGTTCCCGCCGTTTTCGGTGGGCGAAGTCCGGCCGCTGCGCGGCCCCGGGCGGCGCGATATCGGGCACGGCGCCCTGGCCGAACGGGCGCTGGAACCGATGATCCCGCCGGAGGACCAGTTCCCATATACGATCCGCGTCGTCTCCGAGGTCCTGGAGTCCAACGGCAGCACGTCGATGGCCTCCGTCTGCGGCTCGACGCTGTCGCTGATGGACGCCGGCGTGCCGCTCCGGGCGCCGGTGGCCGGGATCTCGATCGGGCTGGTCACGGGAGACACCGGGCGGTATGTCATCCTCACTGATATCCAGGGCATGGAAGACGCCATGGGCGACATGGACTTCAAAGTCGCCGGGACGCGGCAGGGCATTACCGCGATCCAGTTGGACATCAAGACCGGCGGGCTGTCGCGCAAGGTGCTGGCTGAAGCGCTGGCGCAGGCCCGCGAGGCGCGGCTCGTCATCCTGGATGCCATGGCGAGCGTGATCCCCGCGCCGCGCACGACGCTGTCGGCCTACGCGCCGCGCATCTTCACCATCCAGATCAACCCTGACAAGATTCGCGATCTGATCGGTCCCGGCGGCAAGACAATCAACAAGATCACGGCCGACACGGATACCAAGATCGATGTGGAGCAGGACGGCCGGGTGACCATCGCCTCGATCAATGAAGACGGGGCCCGCCGCGCCATCGCCATGATCGAGGGGATCGTCCGAGAGGTAGAGGTCGGCCAGGCCTACAAGGGCCGCGTGACGCGCCTGATGAACTTCGGCGCCTTCGTGGAGATCTTGCCGGGCAAGGAAGGCCTGGTCCACATCTCCGAACTCGCGTACGACCGGGTGAACCGGGTGGAGGACGTCGTCAAAGTCGGCGACGAGATCGCGGTCAAGGTCAAGGAGATCGACAGCCTGGGCCGCATCAACCTGACGCACCGCGGCACGCAGCCGCCGCCGGAAGGGTGGGTGGCGGAGGAAGATCGCCAGCCGGCGGCAATGACGCGGGCGCGGTCCGACCGCCCACGCGGCGACCGCGGGCGAGACGGCCGGCCGCCGCGGCGGCCCGGTGCGTCTCGGCCGGCGCGCCGGCCACACGCCTGATCCTGCGCTGAAGGAGTACGGCCATGGATCTCGTGCAGACGTCCCTGCTGCCCAACGGCATCCGCGTCGTCACCGAAGTCATGCCCCAGGTGCGCACTGCCTCGCTGGGCCTGTGGGTGGCCACCGGCTCGCGCTACGAGTCGGCGGCGGTCCACGGGATCTCCCACTTCCTCGAGCATCTGTTCTTCAAGGGCACCCACCGGCAGTCCGCACTGCAGATCGCCCAGGCGGTGGACGCCGTGGGCGGCCAGATGAACGCATTCACCGAGAAGGAGCACACCTGGTTCTATGTGAAGGTGCTCGCCAACCATCTGCCGGCCATGGTGGAGTTGATGGCGGACATGTTGCTGAACTCCGCGCTGGATCCGGAGGCTATCGAGCGGGAGCGGCAGGTCATCACCGAGGAGATCAAGACTTACGAGGATTCGCCGGACGAACTGGTGCAGGATCTCATCTGCCAGACCATCTGGAACGGCCATCCGCTCGGGCGGTCGGTGATCGGGACCCGACGGACGGTCTCAAGCCTGAGCCGCGCCGACTTCCTGCAGTACATGGAGCAGCGCTATCGGCCCGACAACATCGTCATCAGCGTGGCGGGGGACATCGAGCACGGCGCCGTCATGGAGATGCTGGCCCGGCACCTGGCCGACTGGAACGGCCGCGCCGCGCCGCAGCCCACCGAAGCGCCGCCGCTGTCGCCCAGCGTGACCCTCCGCCCCAAGGACGTGGAGCAGGTACACGTGTGCCTGGCGACCCGGGGCCGGCCGCAGGCCGACGACTCGCTCTACGTCCTCGAGGTGCTGGACAACGTGCTGGGGAGCGGCATGAGCAGCCGGCTGTTCTACGAGATCCGCGAGAAGCGCGGCCTGGTGTACACCATCGGGTCCTACACGCCCTCCTACCGCGAGGGCGGGCTGTTCGTGATCTACGCCGCCATGAGCCCCGAGGCCGGCCCGGAGGTGCTCGAGCTCACGTTCGATGAGATCGCGGGGCTCCCACAGACGCTGCGGGACGATGAGGTCGCGCGCGCCAAGGAGTCGCTGAAGGGCAACGTCATGCTGTCCTTGGAAGGGACGACCAGCCGCATGACCAAACTGGCGCGCTCGGAGCTCTACTACGGCCGCCAGATCACCCTCGACGAAATCCTCCAGAAGATCGACGCCGTCACCCTCGACGACGTGCGGCGCATGGCGGCCGGGATCTTCACCGCGGATCAACCCGCGATGGCGGCCATCGGCCCGTTCTCGACCCAGCCCGCGTTGGGGACGCAGCTCGAGCGGACCTTCACCGAGGGTCTCGGCCGCCTGTCAGCCCGGGCCGCGCAGGTCGCTTCCACCGTCGGCTAGGGTCTCCATTGCTGCATCGTCACGGTCGCGGGGAATTTGCCCGCGGACGTCGAACCTGTGCCCTTCGAGAGGAATCCAGCGGGGAGTTCAGCTGACATGGGACAGATTCGAGTGGCGATCAGCGGAGCGGCGGGTCGCATGGGCCGGGCCGCGGTCCGGGCTGTGGCCCGCGAGGCGGACATGCGGCTGGTGGCGGCTCTGGGTCGGGAGCGCTCGGTGGACCGCGACGCGGGCGAGGTGGCCGGCGCTGGACCGCTGGGGGTTATCGTCTCCGGCGACCTGGACGCGGTCTTCGCGGCCTCGCCGGATGTGCTGGTGGAGTTTGCCCCGGGCGCTCCCGCATCAGCGCACGCCCGCGCCGCGCTGGAGCGGAGCGTCAGCCCCGTGGTCGGCAGCACCGGGATCGGCATGGAGGAGATCGACCAGCTCAGGGCGCTGGCCGAGGGGCGGCGCGTGGGCGCGGTGATCGCCCCCAACTTCGCCCTGGGCGCCGTGTTGATGATGGAGTTCGCCCGGATAGCGGCGCGGTTCTTCCCTCACGTCGAAGTAATCGAACTCCACCACGACCGCAAGCGCGACGCGCCGTCGGGGACGGCCGCGAAGACGGCCCGGCTCATCGCGGAATCGCGCGGGGATCCGCCGGCGCCGGCGGTCAAGGAGGACGAGATGATCGCCGGTGTCCGTGGCGCCCTCGCCGACGGCGTGCGTGTGCACAGCGTCCGGCTCCCGGGCCTGAACGCGCACCAGGAGGTCATTTTCGGCGGCCCAGGGCAGATTCTGACGATCAGGCACGATTCGCTCAACGAGGAGTCGTTCATGCCGGGACTTCTGCTGGCGATCCGGCGGGTGCGTGGTCTGGACGGACTGGCCTACGGCCTGGAGCATCTGCTAGGATTGCGATAACCAGATTCGGGAGGAGGATGAAACCGTGTCGGTGGGCGTTCGCGTCGCGGTGGTGGGAGCCTCGGGGGTCGTCGGGCGGATGATGGTGCGCATCCTGGAGGAGCGTCATTTCCCCGTCGCCGACCTCAAGCTGTACGCCACGGCGCGCTCGGCCGGCACGGCGATCCCCTTCAAGGACGCCCAGGTCATCGTCGAAGAGACCGGTGAGGCGGTCTTCGACGCCGACCTGGTGCTCTTTGCGGGTGGGGACGACGCCAGCCGCCGGTTGGCCTGGGGGGCGGCGGAGCGGGGCGGCGTCGCCATTGATAATTCCTCGACCTGGCGGCTCGATCCGCGCGTGCCTCTCGTCGTGCCCGAGGTGAACGGCGCGGCGCTGCAACGGCACCAGGGGGTCATCGCCAACCCCAACTGCTGCGCGGTCGCGCTGGTCATGGCGTTGAAACCTCTGCACGACGCGGTCGGAATCCGGCGGTGCCACGTCGCCACCTACCAGTCGGTCTCAGGCGGCGGGCTCGACAACATGCGCGCGTTGCTCGCGCAGAGCCGCAGCCTGCTGGAAGTGCCCGACGCCCTGGAGGGGGGTGACCTGCAGCGGATCGCCGGCGCCGCCGGCGCCGAGGTGCCCGTGGCGTTCAACGTCCGTCCCCAGTGGCGGTGGGAAGCCAACGGGGACACCGAGGAAGAAGCCAAGATCGAGGCGGAGACCCGCAAGATGCTGGACGCCGACGTCCGGGTGACCGTGACCACGATGCGGGTGCCGGTGCTGGTCGGACACACCCTGGCGCTGCATCTAGAACTGGAGCGCCCGCTGGACCCGCCGGCGGCGCGGTCTGTGCTGGGCGCCGCGCCCGGGGTTGAGGTGGTCGACGACCCCGCGGGGGGTCGCTTCCCGACGCCTCTACTGGCTGCGGGGCGGGATCCCGTCTACGTCGGCTTGATCCGGCCGGATCGCGCCGAAGCGCACGGGCTGCGCCTGGTGGTTTGCTCCGACAATCTGCGCAAGGGAGCGGCGCTGAACGCGGTGCAGATTGCGGAGCATCTGCTGGCCGCAGGCCGGCTGTCCGCGCGGACCCGGGCCGCCATGCCGTAGGGCGTCGGGGTCCGGCCGGAGATTGGGAGAATCGAAGGTCATGGCATGTATGACACGCTGCGGGGACGAGTAACCGAGAAGGAGGGATCGCGATGACGCCCTTTGGTCACGTCGTGACCGCCATGGTGACCCCGTTTGATGCCTCCGGCGCGGTGGACTACGCGCGGGCGGCTGCGCTCGCGCGGCGGCTCATCGACGCCGGCAACGACGCCCTGGTGGTCGCCGGGACGACCGGCGAGTCACCGACTCTGTCCGACGAGGAAAAGATCACCCTCTTCCGGGCCGTGAAGGAAGCCGTCGGCCATCGGGGCAAAGTCATCGCCGGCACCGGCACCTACGATACCGCCCACTCGATCCACCTCTCGAAGGAGGCGCACAGGGTCGGCGCCGATGGCCTTCTCCTGGTCAACCCCTACTACAACCGGCCGTCGCAGGACGGTCTGTACGCCCATTTCCGGGCGGTGGCCGAGAGCACGCCGCTGCCGGTGATGCTCTACAACATCCCGGGCCGCACGGGCGTGAACTGCACGCCCGAGACCATCGCCCGCCTCACCGAGGTGCCGAATATCGCGGCGGTGAAGGAGGCCGCGGGCAGCCTGGACCAGGTGTCCGAGATCCGGGTGCGCACCCCGGATGAGTTCGCCATCTACAGCGGCGACGACAGCCTGACGCTTCCCAAACTGGCGGTGGGGGCCGTGGGCGTCGTCAGCGTCGCCGGCAACTTGATCCCCCGCGAGATTCAGAAGATGATCAAGGCGTTCTTCGCGGGCCAGGTCGCGGAGGCGCTGCGGATCCACCGGCGCCTGTGGCCGCTGTTCAAGGTGCTGTTCATCACGACGAACCCGGTGCCGGTGAAGGCGGCCATGCGGCTAGCCGGGTTCGACTGCGGGAAGGTGCGGCTCCCGCTGGTCGATGCCACCCCGAAAGAGGAAGAGCAGATCCGCGCGGTCCTGCAGAAACTTGAGCTGGTCCCGGCGCCGGTGTAGGGACGCGGACACCGGACGGCAGCCGGGTCGCGGGACAGTCTCGCCGTGGGGCGTGCGCCCAGCACGGGGGCCGGCCCCACGGCAGGGGCACCTGACCAGGCCGTCGAACACACGTACGGCAAGCGAGCACACGACGTCATGAGCATCGGCCACTTCGACGCAGCGGACGCAGGAGCGTACCCGTGCTCGACCTCGTTATCCTGGGCATCGTCCAGGGCCTGACGGAGTTCCTCCCCGTCAGCAGCACCGCCCACCTGCTCTTCGCCGAGCACTACCTGGGCATTCAGCGGCCCGGCCTGGTGCTGGAGGGGGTGCTGCATCTGGGGACCGCCGCGGCGGCGGTTGCCCTCTTCTGGCCCGATGTGGTGCGCCTCATCCGCGGGACGCTGCGCCTGATCAGGGGCGGGGCGCGCGGGGAGTCCAACGTCGATCCCTATCTCCGGCTGGCGCTCGTGATCGCCGCCGCCACCGCCGTGACCGCCGCGCTGGGGCTGGCGTTCGCCGATCCCCTGGAGCGGATGTTCGCGTCGCTCCGCGCGACCGCTTCCCAGTTGCTCGTGACAGGGACCCTGCTCCTGTGGCACCGCCAACGCGGGGCGCGGGCGGCGACCGAGGCCACGGTCACCGAGGGTCTGGCGCTGGGCCTCGCGCAGGCGGTCGCCATCGTCCCGGGGATCTCGCGCTCGGGGACCACCATCGTCATGGGACTGGCGCTGGGCCTGCGCCGCACTGAGGCAGCGCGGCTTTCGTTTCTCATCGCCATTCCTGCGATTACCGGTGCCGGTCTCTTCTCGCTGAAGGACGCGGGGCTGGCCGGCCGGGCGGGCTTTGGACCGGCAGCGTTGCTGGTCGGGTTTGCCACGGCGGCGATCGTCGGCGCGGCGGCCATCCTGTGGCTGATGGACCTAGTCAGACGAGGCCGGCTGATCGTGTTCAGCGTGTACTGCTGGGTGGTCGGCCTGCTGGTGTTGCTCACGACGAGGTAGATGAGCATGCGCAAACGGCGCCAGGCTCCTCATCCTCGCAACCGCGCAGCCGCGATCGGCCTCGGGCTCATCGTGGTGGCCCTTCTGCTGGGCCTCTCGTTTCTTCCTGGTGCCACCGGGGTGCCGGAGGTGCTGGCCCAGTGGCAACGCCTGTTTCTCGGACAAGCGGCTCCTGTTCTTCCCGCCCACGCATTCCTGGTGGGACTGGTGCTCATCGCCGCCGGGGGCCGCGCGCGCTTTACGAAGCGTGTGGCGGGCGTGGTGCTGGCGACAATCGGGGGCCTGCTCGCCTTTCACCTCCTGACGACTTCCGGCGACCTGCTCCAGGCCGGGCTCCGCGGTGAGGGCGCCGGCGTGGCCGGCGGCGCGCTGGCATGGGGCATCGGCCGGGTACTGGGGAGGACCGGGCTGGCTGTTGCGCTCGGCGTGATGGCGCTGGTGGCCGCGGCATTGCTGGGCGGCATGACCCTGGCGACCGCAGGGGAGTCCCTGCGCGCTCTTGGGCGAGGGGCGGCCCTGATCCTGGCGGCGCTGCTGAGATTGACTGCAAGGCTCCTCGCCCTCGTGATGCTGGGAACCTGGCGGCTTGGCATTCTGCTGGCGCGGGCGGCGATCAGGGGGGCAAGAGACGTTGCCCGGTTGGGCGAGCAACTCCTCGCCGACCTGGGCCGGCAGGCGGCGAAGATCCGCGAGGAGATGCATCGACGGCAGGCGGTGGCCGAACCGGCGCCCGCCTACGGCGGCCCGCCAGTCGACCTCCCGGCCGCGCCGGCGGGACCGGGGCCTGTCGGACCGCCGCCGGGGGAGCCCCAGGGAGGACCGATCACGACACCCATTTCCCCCGAGGAACAACAGGCGGAGGCGGCGCAGGCCGGGCCTGGTGAGCCCGAGGCTCTCACCCGGCGGCGCGGCCGCCAGGCCGCATCAAGGCCATCTGGAGAAGGGCGGCAGGAACGGCTGGACTTCTCCTCGATCGATTTTCGGCTGCCCCCACTCTCGATGCTGGGTGATCAGGGAACGCGCAACCGGGCCCGCGTGGATCCGGCCGACACCGCGAGGGCGCTCGAGCAGACCCTGGCCAGCTTCGGCGTCGAAGCCAAGGTGATCCACTGGGAGGTCGGACCTGTCGTCACACGGTATGAGGTCCAG
The DNA here is from genome assembly GCA_016198805.1 of Armatimonadota bacterium. Taxonomy (GTDB): domain Bacteria; phylum Sysuimicrobiota; class Sysuimicrobiia; order Sysuimicrobiales; family Humicultoraceae; genus JACQHU01. Next base: position 124 of record JACQHU010000152.1, on the reverse strand, counting down.
CCGGCCCCCGGCGTCAAGGTGCAGAAGATCACCAGCCTGACCCAGGACATCGCGCTGAACCTGGCGGCCCAGAGCGTCCGGATCGAAGCCCCGATCCCGGGCAAGTCGGCGGTCGGCATCGAGT
>JACQHU010000143.1 GCA_016198805.1 Armatimonadota bacterium | reverse complement strand
GCTGAGAAATGCGCGCACATGTTCCTCGAGCACTGCGGCCATGGACGACCTCCTGAAATCTGCTCTCTGCACATAACGGATGAACAGCGCTGATCTCTTCCCGATTCGCCTGGTCCGCACAGGCGTGTTCCTGGTCGGCGCCATTCTGGGATTTCCGGTGGTCGCGGCATTCGTGGTCGCATCGGCGCCCGGGCTGGCCCTCCTCCAGCACCGCTCGATGCTCGGGCTGGCGGCCAACCACCTGGTGACCCTCGGCTGGGGCACAATGGTTGCGCTGGGCGCCCTGCACCAGCTCCTGCCATCAGCCGCCGGGGTGCGGCGCGAACCAGGCCGGCTCGTGCTGGGCGAGTTCGTCGCCTACGTCACGGGCGTGGTGCTGCTGGCGCTGGGGTTCCTGGTCCGGTCGGCTGCGCTGCGGATCGCGGGCGGCACCGTCATCACCGCGACCATCGCGGTGTTCTTGTGGGTCGCCGCCGCGATCCTGCGGCCGCGCACGCGCACGCTGGTGACCCTGCGGTTCGTTGCGACGGCGCTGGCCTGCCTGGGCCTGGTGGTGGCGTGGGGGCTGCTGCTGGTCCTCAACTGGCAGTTCGTCTTCTGGCGGGCTCTGTTGCTGCCTATGGGGCTTGAGGTCCATCTGGCGTTGGGCCTGATCGGCTGGTTCGCGCTCCTGGTCACGGGTGTGTCGTATTACCTGCTGCCCCGGTTCGCCGACGTCCGGGATCTGACCGGCTTCAGGGCCGAGGCGGTGTTCGCGGGCCTGGCGGGAGGAACCGCGGCACTGATCATCGGTACGTTTGGCTCGCCCCTGCTGATCAGCGCCGGTCTTCTGCTCGTCGCAGCCGCCGGGGTCGTCTACGCCGTTGATCTTGGACGGTTCATCGCGGCCTGGAACACTCCGGCATGGGATCTCACCCGAGCACACTGGCGGGTTCTGGCCATCGAGACCGTGCTGCTGAGCACGGGGCTCGCACTCGCCGCGTTGGGACTTCTGCCGGGCGAGGGCCTGCGGTGGCTGCTAGCAGGGGTAACCCTCTTCCTCCTCGGCTGGGTGACCCTGGCGATCACCGGCCAGGCCTACAAGGTCACCCCCTTCCTGATGTGGTACTACCGGTTCTCGCTGGGGATGCCGGCGCTGGAGGTCCCGCGGCTTGAGGCCCCCTACTGGCCCCGTGCCGGGGTTGCGCCGCTGGTGCTGCTGACCAGCGGCGGCCCGCTGATCGGTCTGGGCACACTCCTGGCGGCGCCCGCGGTCAGCCTCGCCGGTGGGATCGCTTTCCTGGCCGGCGCCTGCTGCTTCTCGTATCTGCTGGGCTACTCATGGCTGCGGCGCCTGTGGGGCGGAAGGAGACCCGCGGCGCCCGACGAACCCCGTTGACCGTGCGCCAGCCGACCACCCTTCCGGCTTCCCAGCAGGCGCGCCCCGCAGCCACGCGCGCGGCGATCCTGGGCCTGGGCGTCCATGTCCCGGCGCGCGTGCTGACCAACGACGACCTCGCCAAGATCGTCGACACCAGCGACGAGTGGATTGTCGAACGCACGGGCATCCGGACCCGCCGTATCGCCGAGCCGGACCAGGCGGCCTCCGATCTCGCCGTGCCGGCGTCGTCGGCGGCCCTCCGGGACGCCGGCCTGTCGGCCTCCGACCTGGACCTGATCATCTGCGCCACGACCACGCCCGACATGATCTTCCCGGCCACCGCCTGTCTTGTGCAGGATCGCATCGGCGCCGCGAAGGCCGGAGCCATCGACCTCCTGGCCGCCTGCTCCAGCTTCGTCTACGGGGTGATCACCGCCGCGCAGATGATCGAATCAGGCGTCGCGCAGCACGTGCTGGTCGTCGGCGCCGAGGTCCTCAGCAAACTGGTCGACTGGAAGGACCGGACGACAGCGGTCCTCATCGGCGACGGTGCGGGCGCCGCCGTCCTCGGTCCGTCGCAGAACAGCGGGATCCTCTCATCCGTCGTCGGCGCGGACGGCTCAGCCGGCGACCTGCTGAAGCTGCCGGCAGGCGGCAGCCGCATCCCGATCACGGCTGAGGCCATTCAGCAGGGACTGCACCGGGCGCGGATGGACGGTCAGGCCGTGTTCAAGCTGGCCGTGCGGGTGGTGCCCGACGCGATCCGGCAGACGGTGCAGAAGGCCGGCCTGACGCTCGACGACATCGACTGGATCGTCCCGCATCAGGCGAACCAGCGCATTCTGGAAGCCGTCGCGCGCGCGATGGACCTGCCGTTCGGCCGGTTCATCTGCACCATCGACCGGTACGGCAACACGTCTGCGGCGTCGATCCCCCTCTCGATCTGGGAAGCCCTTCGGGACGGCCGCATCAAGGACGGCGACCATCTGGTCCTCGTAGCGTTTGGAGGCGGCTTCACGTGGGCCGCCTGCACGCTCATCTGGGGCCGCTGAGCCGAACGCTCGCCGCTGCGGCGACCAGGTAGATCACAGCCGCGGCCAGGAAGGGCGCCGTCATGTCGATCCGATAGACGGCGCCGGCCCAGAGCGGTCCGAGCGTGCGGCCGAGGCTGTCGAATGCCGTCTGCATCCCCAGCGAGGTCCCGTACCCCAGCCTGGTCGTCCGCGAATTCAGCGCCACCAGCGACGGGCGCAGCAGCGCCATCCCCATCGACGCCAGGCCGACCGTGAGGATGATCGACCACGCCGACGCCGCCAGCGACACGGCGATGAACCCCGCCGCCCCTGCGGCGAACCCCAGCCGGATGCCCAGCGGCTCGCCCCAGCGTCTGCTCACGGGGCCGACGAACACGCCCTGGGTCACGACGGCGCCCAGCCCCAGCGCCGTGAACATCAGGCCCACGTCGGAGGCGCTCCCGGCTGACTGGTCGATGGCATAGTATCCCAGCATGGAGAAGAGACTGGAGCCGCCAAAGGTCGCGGCGAACGCCATCAGGTAGAGGGGTAACTCCCGGCTGCGCAGCGCGCGGGCGATCCCGGCCAGCCCCATGCGGGCGGCGGCCATCCGGCGCGCGTCCGGCGGGGGCTCGGCGACCAACCAGATCACGAGCGGCAGGGCTAGCACCGAGGCGACCGCCGCCGCAAAGAACGGCACGCGTGGACCGGCCAGGGCCAGCACCCCGCCCAGGGCCGGGCCCACCAGGAACCCCAGTCCGAATCCGGCGCCCATCTGGCCCATGACCGCGCCGCGCTCCTCCGGCGCTGAGAGGTCGGCCGCAATGGCCTGTCCCGCCGGAATCACAGACGACGCCAGGAGGCCGCCCAGGATGCGCGCGCCAAGGAGCATCGCGTACGACTGGGCCATCGCCATCGCCACGAACCCTATCGCATAGCCGACCAGGCCGACGACCAGCACGGGCTTGCGGCCCAGCAGGTCGGCCGCCGTCCCCCAGAACGGCGCGGCCACGAACTGGCAGAGCGCCCACACGGTGATCAGTAGGCCCATCTGGACCGATGAAGCCCCGAAGCTGCGCGCGAAGAACGGCAGGATGGGCATCACGATTCCAAACCCGACCATGACCAGGAAGACCGTGGAGAACATCAACCAGAGCTGCCGGCGAACGCGGGGATGACCGGCGGACGAAGACGCGATGACAGCCATCGTCATGGTATTCCCTGGCCCGCGGCGTGGTTCCCTCCGCTTCGGAGGAGACCCGAGGCCGAGGCAGAATATGCGGGCATCAGCGGATGGAGTGTGCGGGCATGCACAGGGTCGCGCGGGTGGTCTTCATCCTCGTGATCTCGTCGCTGGCGCTTGGGACAGCCACAGCGCCGGCACGCGGCCAGGCCCTGCGCCTTCGGTTCTGGGACACGCCGCGCCGGGAGGGACCGTCCTACTACTACGTGCCCTCGTCCCCGGCACCCCGCTCCTTTTTCGACACCCAGGTCCCTGGCCGGAACGACTGGCCTTCCATCCTGTCAGGCGTCGAGTACCGTTCCCGGCCGAACAGGCGGTTCCTGTGGAGCCTGACCTACGACGTCGGGACGATCTCGGAACTCGTGTCGACGGAAGGTGGGTTTGGAGCGCCGGGCTCCCACTGGTTCTTCACCTCGAGCCTGCATTACCTGATCTCGCCGCCGGGCAGCCGCGGTCAGGTGACGGTCTTCGCCGGCTACGGCAGCGGGGCGCTGCAGGTGGACGGCTTCGGCTCCCCTCGCACTTTCTCGACCGGCGGCCTCAGGTACGGCGCCGATCTCCTCTGGCCGATCCGCGGGAACGTGTACCTGAGCGGCTGGATCGCCTACGGCGACTGGCCGATCACCCACACGTGGGCCCTGGCGGTGCCGTCAAATGCGACCGGGTCGACATGGATCCGCGATTACGGCGTGGTGGTCGGCAAACTGATCGCGCCTACCGTGGCGCTTGAGGTGGGATACCGCGGCATCTACTGGACCACCACGGCGATCCCCGGCACGGCCTGCCCGTGCGCCCTGGACGTCAGCGGGTATTTCCTCTCGCTGGGATTCCGGCCGCCGTAACCTGAGGGCGACCGCCAGCCCGTCTAGGGGATCTTGTACGAGATCAGTTCACTCCACCCGCTGATCTGCCGATCGCCCCGGCGGCCCTTCCGCTCGCTGCGCACCGCGCCCACGCCCGGGGCGTACCAGGTCAATACCGTCACCTCGAAGTCCTCGCCCGCCGTCACCGTCTGGAGTTTCCAGGCCCGGAAGGTGCCGGAGGGGACCTTGATGGACTCCTCACCGACCCACTTGGACGTGATCTTGAGGTCGAACGCCGAGTCTTCCGGGCTCCAGGCCCACGTCTGACCGGCGCGCGCCGGGAGTTTCATCAACGCCCGCGGCGGCTTCAGGACAGTCAGCTCGCCCCGAAGGTTCGTCGTCTCGATGACCAGGATTTCAGCGGCGCTGACCAGGTAGCACGTCCGCTCCACGCGCTCGCGGCCGCGCTCGTCGACAAACTTCCGCTCGACGACGGTGCAGCGGGTGGTGCCCACCACTTTCGGACCCGTGACGCGCGACGTGGACTCCCTGCCATCCTCGTTCTTTCGCGTCCAGGCCGCGCCGGGGACGAGCGGAAAGAGCGACGGCGCAGGTCCGGGCGCCGCACCAAGGTCGGGCAAGGCTACAGCCAGCAGGACCAGGAGCACGCACAGGCGCACAACAGCCCTCATGAGTTCCCCTCGCGTGGAAGACTTGAACATTAGACTGATGCGGGCGGCCCGGCGTTTACCGGTTCGGCCCACCCTCTGTGAACTACCGTGCGGTTGCGGGCGCCACGACCGCGACCGCGTGGGTGTGCAGGTACCGCTGCGCCACCCGCAGCACGTCGGGCGGCGTCACCCGCGAGACCTCATCGGGGAAGCGCTCGTCGTACGCGTAGCCCACGCCGAGCACCTCGTACCAGGCCAGGTAGAACGCCTGGGACTCCAGCGCCTCCCGGGCCAGCGTGTACCGGCCGATGATCCCGCGCTTTGCCTTTTCGACCTCCTCGGCTGGCGGCGCCTCGGCACGCAGCCGCTCGACCTCCCGGAGCATCCCTCTGACCACGGTCGAGAGATTCGGGGGGTCGGTCCCGGCAAAAAGCAGGAGGGGGCCCGGTCCCGCTCGGACGGACAGCGACGAGCCGATCTGGTAGGCCAGGCCCCGCCGGTCGCGGATCTCGGTGAACAGCCGCGAGGAGAACCCTTCGCCGAGGATGGCGTTGAGTACGCGCAGCGGGGCGTAGTCCCGGTGCCCGACCGGCACGCCCAGATACCCCAGGACGATCCAGGCCGCAGAGATCGCGCGCGTCTCGCGCGTTTCCTTGGGCGCCAGCAGCGCCGGTGCCAGCGCGCGCTCGACGACGCGCAGCCACCGGAGCTTCCGCGGGGTCGACCCTGCCGGGAGAGCGCCGAAGGTGCGCTTCACCTTCTCCAGCGCCGCCGCCTCGATGATGTTGCCCGCGACCACCAGGACGGTGTTCGAGGCGGTGAAGTAGGTCCGGTAGAACTCTACAAGCCGCTCGCGGGTTAGGGCGCCGATCGCCTCGGGGGTGCCGAGGATGGACTTCGCATACGGGTGGTACGGGTACAGCGAGGCGCCGAAGAGTTCGATCGCGCGCTGCAGAGGCTGGTCCGCATTCTGGCTGATCCGGGAGAGGCTCACGCGGCGCTGGGTCTCGATGTCCTGGGCGTCGAACCGGGCGTTTGTCAGCAGGTCGGCCAGCAGGTCGAGCGCCGTGTCCAGGTGGCGGCTCGGGACCACGACGGAACTCGACACATAGTCGTATCCCGTCCCGCCGCCCAGCAGTCCGCCGAGCGACTCGATCGTCTGCGCGATCTCTGCGGCGGTCCGATGGCGGGTCCCGCGGACCAGCATGCTCCTTAGGAAGAAGGTGATGCCGCTCTCTTCCGCCTCCTCGACGCGCGGGCCCGCGCGGATCATCGCAAACGCCACCACCAGGTCGCTGATCGGGTGTTCCTTGATGATGACGGTCAGACCGTTCTCCAGGACGTGCCGGGTGATGCCTGGACGTGGGGCGGAGCGGGCACCGGGAGCGGGCGGCAGGAAGAGCACGGCGGCCAGCGCCAGAGCGCCGGCGGCCAGGCGCGGCCTCACGGCTGTCTCACCGGCGGCCGGATGACCGCCACCGCATACCGTTGGGGGTCGAACAGGCGGCGGGCGACGCGCTGCACATCCTCGCGCGTGACCTGCCGGACCCGCTCGAGGTAGGACAGGCCGAACTCCAGGTCTGCGACCGTGCTGGCAAAGCCCAGATCGAACGCGCGGCCCCCCGACGTGTGGGTCCTATAGACATGCTCTCCTTCGAAGAGGTTCTTGGCCCGGGCAAGCTCTTGCTCGGAGAGACCCTGATCACGCACTGCCGTGAGTTCGGCCAGAATAGCGGCCTCGGCCCGGTCGGCCTGGGAAGGGTCGACGACGGCCGAAATGACGAACAGCGGCGGATCCTCGGACGTGGGGTACGACGCGCCGATGCTCTGCGCCAGGCGCTGCCGCTCGACGATCTCCTGCCGGAGGCGCGCGCCCAGCCCCCGGCCCAGGACGTAGAGCAGCACGTCAGCGGCATAGAAGTCACGGTCGCGGGCATCCGGCGCGAGGAACCCCATGACGAGGTAGGTGACCCGGACGTCCTGTTCGGCGACGGCGCGGCGCACCTCGGGTATAGGAGGTTCGGCGGGACGGGCCGGACGCACAACCGGCGGCCGGCGGAAGCCGGCATAGGCCCGCCGGACTTTCGCCAGGGCGTCGCTGGCCCGGATGTTCCCGACCACCACGACCGTGATGTTGTCCGGGACGTAGTACGTCCGGGAGACGTTCAGCAGGACGTCGCGCGGCATGCGCTCGATGCCCGCCCGCGTCCCCAGCACGGAGCGGCGGTAGGGATGCACCGTGAATGCCGTCGCCCGCAGCAGTTCGGCTGCCCGGGTCAGGGGGAAGTTGTCGCGGCGGTTGATCTCTTCGATCACGACCCTGCGCTCGCGCGCCATCTCGCCGGCGTCGATTGTCGAGTGCATGATCGCATCGGCCTGGAGATCCAGGATCTGATCGAAGTGCCGGCTACCGGCGACGATGTAATAGTAGGTCCAGTCGGTGGACGTGGCCGCGTTCAGCGTCCCGCCCAGCCCCTCCACCTCCCGGTCCATCTGCCCCGGCTTCCGCTGCGCGGTGCCCTTGAAGAGCATGTGCTCCAGAAAGTGCGCGGCCCCGTTCGTCTCGTCGTCTTCGTCCTTCGAGCCGACCTTGACCCAGGTGTGCAGGGCGACGATATCGGCGGCGGTATGCTCCTCGACGATCACGGTCAGGCCGCCCTCGAGGACCTGCCGCACCGGGCCGCCGGCGCGCGGGCGCGCCGGCGCGGCCCCGGCCGGGGGGAGCAGCATGAGGCCGATGAGCACGCAGGTCAGCCCTACCCGAGCCGTCCAGGCCACGATGCGCAAGTCCTCCTCCAAGAGGGAATCGGCAGACCGATTCGCCGCCGAAGGAGGAATCTCCCCTCGGGGCTCCTAAATAGATACGACAATTCTGAACGGCCGTCAGGCGGCAACGGTGGACGGGCGGTCAACATGAAAGAGGTGGAGTAAGGCATGCCGAGTGGAACTGTCAAGTGGTTCAGCGCTGAGAAGGGCTACGGCTTCATTACCCCTGACGAAGGCGGCAAGGACGTCTTCGTCCACTATTCCGCGATCCAGGCGGAAGGCTACCGAACCCTCAACGAGGGACAGAAGGTCGAGTACGAGGTCGTGCAGGGACAGAAAGGCCCACAGGCAGCGAACGTCAAGCCCTTGGGGTAGGACGGGGAACGGTCCAGTACGTGCCGCCTGAATCAGGGAGGTCGCTTCGCGGCCTCCCTGACGCGTGTTGTGGTTCTCGGCCGGACCCACCGCCGTGGATCACTCGTCCTCTTGGACGCCCGGATGCTCGCGCAGGCGCTGGACCACCACCTCGAGCATCTGGATCGCCAGGTCGGGATTCTCTTTCAGCATCGCCCGAAAGTCCCACCGCACCAGCTGCAGGCAGGTGGTGCGCGTCCTGGCCTTCACGGTGGCCGACCGCGGCCGCTCCTCCATCAGGGCCATCTCGCCGAAGAACTCGCCGGGCCCCATGTCCCGGATCTTGTGGTCGCGGTGCCAGACCTCCACATGACCGTCGGTGATGAGGAAGAACCCCACGCCCGGATCGCCTTCCTTGACGATCACGGTCCCAGGCTCGTAGCCGCGCTCCTTCACCGAGCGGGCAATGTACTCCAGTTCCTTGGCCGGGAGTTTGTGGAAGATCGGCACGTTCTTCAGGCGCTCCACGTAGGTGGCCACATCGGCCATAGACGTCCCTCCAGGAATGAATGCCAACAGGTTCGGCGCGGGCTTCCCGGCCCCCTTCCGTGGCGCGTGCGGCGGGAATCGCGCGGGGGGTCCGCGCGGTTGTGCGAGGTACACGGGCCCTTCCGGGCCCGGCGAGGCAACGATCACAGGAGGGGAGCAGTGCGACTGGCAGAGGTGCTATCAGGGATCGATGTCCGAAGCCGGCCGGCGGGCCCACCGCCGGAGGAGTCGGACGCGCTGGACGCCTACTCGCAGGCCGTCGTCAGGGCGGTCGAGCGGGTCGGCCCGGCCGTGGTGAGCGTGGGCATGGCCCGGCGCGCGCCCGAGCGGTGGCAGCGACGCGGCCTCTCGGAACTCCGCGGCGCGGGCAGCGGGGTCATCATCGCCCCAGACGGCTACATTCTCACCAACAGCCACGTCGTGCAGCGCGCGGACCGCATCGAGGTCCGCCTGCAGGACGGGCGCGAGTTGCAGGCGCACATCGATGGGGCCGACCCGCACAGCGACCTGGCCGTGATCAGGGTGCCCGAAGGCGGGCTGCCCGTCGCGCCATTGGGCGACTCGTCCCGGCTGCGGGTGGGGCAACTGGTCGTGGCGATCGGCAATCCGCTGGGATTTCAGGCCACGGTGACCGCCGGCGTCATCAGCGCGCTGGGCCGCACCCTGCGCGCCCAGACCGGACGGTTGATCGCCAACGTCCTGCAGACCGATGCGGCTCTGAATCCGGGGAACTCCGGCGGACCGCTGGTCGACTTCCGCGGGGAGGTCGTCGGCGTCAATACTGCCGTGATCGCCGGCTCACAGGGGATCTCATTCGCCATCCCGGTCAACACCGCCAAGTGGGTGGCGGCCCAGCTCATCCGGGACGGCCGCGTGCGGAGGGCATACCTGGGCGTACTGGCCCAGACGGTGGCGCTGGAGCGCAGGCTGGTGGTCGAGGAGGGCACGCAGGTTCCCACCGCGGTCCGTGTGACCGAGGTGCAGCCCGAGACTCCCGCGGACCGGGCCGGCGTGCAGCCCGGCGATCTCATCACCCGGGTCGGCGCGGAGGTGGTGGCGTCGCTGGACGACCTGCAGCTGGCGCTCGCGCGCCACCAGATCGGCGAGCCGCTTCCCTTGCGCGTATTGCGTGATGGCCGCTGGGTCGAGGTTGTGGTCATTCCGACCGACCTGCCCGAGGAAGGATAGGCGGCGATCGGGCACGCGGCCGTGCGACTCTCTGTCCGGCTGGCGGCGTTCCTGAGACGTCGGCGCGTGGCGCATCTGGCCACCGCCGACGCCGGCGGCCGGCCCCACGTGGTGCCGATCTGCTACGCGCTCGCCGGGGACAGGATCTATTCGGTGATCGACCTCAAGCCGAAGCGCGCGGCGCCGCAGCGCCTGCGGCGGGTGCGCAACGTGCTGCAGAACCCCCGGGTCGCCGTGGTCGCCGATGTGTACTCCGAAGACTGGTCGCGGCTGGGATTCGTGCTGCTGGAGGGGCAGGCCCGCCTGATTGAAGGCGGCCCTGAGCACGCGCGGGCGCTGCGCCTGCTCCGGCGGAAGTACGCCCAGTACCGGCGCATGGACCTGCATGACCGGCCGGTGATCGCCATCACGGTTCGCCGCGCGGTCCGCTGGGGCCGGTTCTAACCGCTGAAGCCGTCCGGGGGGCGGCGCTCAGGCGCGCGCGGTCAGGCGCCGCGCGGTCAGACGCCGAGGAGGAGCGCGGCCAGCACCAGGTAGGTCTGCCGCAACCCCTGGGGCAGCAGGCTGACGTCGAGGACTTCGTCCTCCGAGTGCAGATTCTCGCCGTGCGCGATGCCCAGGCAGACCGCCGACGCGCCGTGGCTGAGCGGCACGTTGGCGTCGGTGCTCGTCGCCTTCCAGGTTGCCGGAACGCCGACAGCCGCCGCGGCCTCCTCGACAAGACGCATGATCCGGTGTCCGGGCGGGAGCCGTCCCCCGGCACGCTCGCCAACGACCTCCACCTCCGCCTTCACTCCCGCCGCCTCCGCGATGCTGCCGATGAGCCCCTGCACGGTGCGCTCGAGGTCGGCGACCGCCTGCGCCTCCTCGGAGCGCATATCGAGAATCAGGCTGGCGTCGGGCGCAATGGTGTTGACCGTGCGTCCGCCCTGAATCACCCCGACGTTGTAGGTGGTCCGCGGATCGGACGGCACCCGGATCTGCGCAATCTGGTCGATGAGGCGACCCAGGGCGTGGATGGCGCTGGGACGGCCGAAATCGCTCCACGAATGGCCGCCCTGGCCGCGATAGGTGACCTTCAACCTCCGTGAGCACACGCCCACGCAGGAGGGATGGTTGAACATCGCCCCCTCCAGGATCACCCAGGCGTCGGCGCTGCGGCCGTATTGATCCCAGAGGGCCCTGGCGCCCCTGAGATTGCCCAGGCCTTCTTCGCCCACGTTCGCGCCCAGCACCAGCGTGCCGCGGCCCGGCAGGTCCCTGAGGGCGCGGCCCAGCCAGAGCATCGCCGCCAGGCCCATGCTGTTGTCGCCGATGCCGGGGCCGTGCAGCAGGCGGCCTTCACGCCGGACGGCCACAGAGACCTCAGGACCGAAGACGGTGTCCAGGTGCGCCATCAGGACCACGGTCGGGCGACCCGCCGCGCCCGGCAGTTCGGAGATCACGTCGCCCTCGGCGTCGGTGCGCGGGTCACCCAGGCCCAGGGCCTGCATCCGCCGGGAGACATGCGCGGCCCGCCGCGTCTCCTGGAAGGGCGGCGCGGGGACCAGGCAGATGGCGATCGCCTCCTCGATGACGTCGGCGACGGCGCCGTCGAGCGCTGCGAGCCCCGCGGTCACGCCCGGGGTGCCCATCAGTGTCGTGACCATGCCGTCTCCATTATGCGCGCCGTATGGCGACAGCGGGCCTAGTACGTCCGCTCCCTGGGCGGGAACCGCGTGATGACGACGGGCTTGTACCTGAAGTCGTAGTCACCCGGCCCCTTGCGATACAGGAGCGTGTGCTTGAGCCAGTTCGCGTCGTCGCGCGCTGGATAATCTTCGCGGTAGTGGGTGCCCCGGCTCTCGGTCCGGTTGAGGGCCGATGCGACCGTGGCCTCGGCGACATCGAGCAGGCAGCCGGTCTCGTAGGCTTCCAGCAGGTCCTGGTTGAAGATCTTCCCCCGGTCCGCCACCCGAGCCCCCGCGTACCGCTCCTGGAGGACGTGAATCTTCTCGAGAGCGTCCTGCAGACCCGACGCGATCCGGAACACGGACACCTGGTCGTCCATCAGTTGCCGCAGTTCCTCGCGAATTCGGACGTGGGATTCGCGGCCGTCTCCCTTGAGCAGCCTCGAGAGGTCCTCGAGGGCTCGCGAGGGCGGGATGGCGGATCGCGGCGACGCAGGTCGCTCCCGGGCTACCCGGGCCATATCTCTCCCCGCGCGGCGGCCAAACACCAGGATGTCGACGAGCGAGTTGGTCCCCAGCCGGTTGGCCCCGTGGACCGAGACGCACGCGCACTCGCCCGCCGCGTACAGCCCTTCGACGACGCGGTTCCGCTCGTCGACCACCACGCGCGCCCACACATCGGTGGGGATTCCCCCGACGGCGTAATGCGCCGTCGGCCGCACCGGGATGAGGTCGCGTCCCGGATCCAGCCCCACATAGGTCTGGATGAGCTCGAGGACCTCGGGCAGTTTGGCCCGGCGGACCTCGTCGGGCAGGTGGCGGAAGTCCAGGAACACGCAGTCGCGGTTGGGCCCGCCGCCGCGCCCCTCGCGGATCTCCCGGTGGATCGACCGGGAGACCATGTCCCGGGGCGCCAGTTCTCGCATGGTGGGTGCGTAGCGATCCATGAAGCGCTCGCCGAGGCCGTTGCACAGGTAGACGCCTTCGCCACGCGACGCCTCCGACAGCAGGATCCCCATCTTGTAGATGCCGGTCGGGTGGAACTGATAGAATTCCATGTCCTCGAGGGGGATCCCCCGCCGCCAGGCCATGGCGATGCCGTCGCCGGTCAGGGTCACGGCGTTGGTGGTGGTCTTGTAGATCTGGCCCCATCCCCCTGTGGCCAGCAGGACCGCCCGCGCCCAGAAGGTGTGCACCTCCCCGGTGGCCAGTTCCCAGGCCAGGACGCCCGTGCAGCGCCCGTCGTCGAAGAGGAGGTCGATGACTTCGAACTCGTCAAAGAAGTCGACCGCGTGCCTTAGACACTGCTGATACAGGGTGTGCAGAATCATCTGGCCCGTGCGGTCGGCGGCGTACAGCGTGCGGGCCAGCGGCCGCTCGCCGAAGTTTCTGGTGTGACCGCCCGCGCGGATGCGCTGTTCGATGCGCCCGTCGGGGGCCCGGTCGAAGGGCAATCCCATCCGCTCCAGCTCGAAGACGATGTCGATGGCCTCGGTGCAGAGGATCTCGACCGCGTCCTGGTCGGCCAGGTAGTCCCCGCCCTTGACGGTGTCGAACATGTGCCACTCCGGAAAATCTTCCTCGGCGTGGCCCAGCGCGGCCCCGATCCCCCCTTGCGCGGCCCCCGTATGGGACCGGATCGGGTGCAGCTTGCTCACCACGGCGATCCGCAGCCCTGAATGCTGGGCGAGCTCGAGCGCGGCGTAGAGGCCCGCCCCACCGCCGCCCACGATGACCGCGTGGTACTCGTGCTCCATGGTCAGGCCAGTCTTCACCATCTCTTCCCGAACATCCTTGGGCCGCTCGTGGTCGTGCTGACACGTGGGGCGGATTGTCCGCGAAGGACGGGAGTATCTCTGCATTGCTCCCTGGGCCATCGCCCTTGACTGGGCGGTGATCTCCCTGACCATCCTGGTTCTGAACCTGCTCGGTGCTGCCCTCAGGGAAGGGTCCCGTGCGCTCCGCCGCGACCTGGCCGCGCGGCAGCCGGCCTTCACCCTGCGGCAGTTCCACGACCGGCTGCTCG
>JACQHU010000147.1 GCA_016198805.1 Armatimonadota bacterium | reverse complement strand
TGGTGGGCGCTGCAGGACTTGAACCTGCGACCTCCTCTGCGTCAGAGAGGCGCTCTTCCTCTGAGATAAGCGCCCACGGTGCGACCTCATTATAGAGAGCCCGTCCCGGCGTCGCAAGGCGCGCGTCGGAGGCCGTATTGTGCACGGTCGGGTGTCAGGTCGACCCCAGCCCCTCGATCGTCTCCCGCATCGATCCCGCGGGGTCATAGCCAAACGGGAACGGGTACGCCGCCACCAGATCAGCGCCGACCTCTCGGAACTGCTCCAAGCCCTGGCGACACACCTGCGCCGACCCGACGACGGCGAGCTGCCCCACAAACTCCTGTGAAGCCGTCGCCGCGGCGGCCTCGACCCCGCCCGTCTCCCAGGCGGACGTCATCGCCGCGATCTCTCCGGCAAACCCCGCCGCTTCAAACATCTGCGCGTACGCCGGCATGGCCGCATAGGTGGCGAGCAACCGCCGCATGACGCGCCAGGCTGCCTCGGGCTCGTCAGTTACCGCCGCCCGCACGAAGCAGACGACCGACACGGCCGCGGGGTCGCGGCCGGCCAGCTGCGCCGCCTCCCGTACGATCCCGGCCGCCCAGCGGACTCGCTCCGGCCCCGACCAGTTCAGGATGACGCCGTCGGCGATCTCGCCGGCGATGCGCAGCATCTTCTCGCCGAGCCCCGCCACGTAGATCGGCACCCGATGCTGGGGGCGGGACTCGAGCTGGAAGTCGTCGACCTGGAAGACCCGTCCCCGAAGCGCCACCCGCTCGCCCCGCAGGATATGGCGGATGATCCACACGTACTCGCGCATGGCGATCAGCGGTTGCCGGTAGGCCATCCCGAAGCCGTCCTCGATGACTGACGGGTGCCCCACGCCCAGGCCCAGCATAAACCGGCCGCCGGTGAGATCGGCCAGGGTCGCGGTCGCCATCGCCACCAGCGCGGGTGGGCGCGAGTAGATGGGGAGAATGCCCGACGCCAGCCGGATCCTGTCTGTGGCCGCGGCCAATGCGCCGAGGACAGTCCCGAGTTCCCGCCCCCGGCCTTCGGGGATCCACACGCCGTCGTAGCCGAGGCGCTCGGCCAGCGCCGCGAACTCGACGAGCGTCCGGGCCGGCAACTGCTCCCGTGGGCCGGCCGGCGGCAGCAGATCCCTGAGCACCAGTCCTAGTGGCCGGCCTTCGCCCATCGCTCCAGCGCCCGGACGCCCATCGAGCCGACCAGCGTCATGATCAGATAGAGCATCGCCACCATATTGTAGGTCTCAAATGCCCGGAACGTCCGGGCCGACAGCAGCCGGCCGCTCTGCGTCAGTTCCGGCACCGCGATCGCAGAAGCCAGGGCCGAATCTTTGAGCAGCGCAATGAAGTCGTTGCCCAGCGGCGGCAGCACGACCCGGATCGCCTGGGGCAGGATGATGAACCGCATCGCCTGTCCGGCCGTCATGCCCAGCGACCGGGCCGCTTCCACCTGGCCGCGGGGAATCGACTCGATCCCTGCCCGGTAGATCTCGGCCAGGTACGCGCCGTACCCGAACGCCAGCCCCACGATCGCGCGGTTGAGATCGCTGCGGATCACGCCGGTGATGGCCTCCGCCAGGCCCGGGAGCCCCAGCGTCCGCGCCGCCCCGGCCAGCGCCTCTGAGACCAGCGGGGCCGCCACGAACGCGATGTAGATCAGCAGCACCAGCAGCGGCACACCGCGCACGATCTCGATGTAGAGCGTCGCCAGCGTGTACAGCACCGGCCGGCGCGACAGGCGCATCAGGCCGGCAACCAGACCGATGACCAGCGCCAGCGCATAGGCCGCCAGCGTCAGGTAGATCGTCAGCAGCACGCCATCCCAGAGGAAGGCGAGGGTGTCGCGGTAGAGCGTCGAGCTGGCGATCGCCGCCGCCGCCACCAGCCCCCCGATGACCAGGATCAGGACCCACCAGGGGAACCGGTCCCACGCGATGGGGATCAGCCGGCCGCGCAGCGCCTCACGCGCGCCCGTCGGCGCACCGGCGGGCTCGGGACGCGGCATGAGGATCCGCTACTTGCTGGAAGCGCGCTCCACGAACCACGTCTTGTACAGGCGGTCGAGGGTGCCATCCGCCTTCATCTGGATGAGCGCGGCGTCGAAGGCCTCCTTGAGCGTCGTGTTTCCCTTCTTCAGCGCGATGCCCAGCGTTTCACTGGTGAACGGGTCGCCCACCGTCTTCAGCTTCCCCGGGTTGACCTGGATGTATCCATCGGCAGCGTAACTGTCGATGATCACGGCGTCGACGTCTTTGTTGATCAGGGCCTTGACCGCCAGGGCGAAGGTCTCGTACCGGCGGACCTCCCCCACCTTGCCCTCCTTCTGGAGTGCCGTGGCCTTCTCGTCGTTGGTCGTCCCGGTCTGCACCGCGACCTTCTTGCCGGCCAGCGCATCGACACCGCTGATGGCCGTCTCGTCCTCCCGGACCAGGACCACCTGCCCGTACTGGAGGTAGGGCTCACTGAAATCGATGGTCTTGAGCCGCTCCTCCGTGATCGTGACACCGGAAACCACAGCGTCGAACTGCCCCTGGCCCAGGGCCACGAAGATCCCGTCCCAGGCTGTGGTGACAAAGTTCGACTTGCAGTTGACCCGCTTGCAGATCTCGTCCATCATGTCGGGGTCGAAGCCCACGATCTTCTTCTGCTCGTCCACGGTTTCAAACGGCGGGTAGGTGGTGTCGCTCCCGATCTTGATCTCGCGTCCGCCCAGGTCGGGCAGTTTGGCGGGCTGGCCGGCCGGCTGGCCCGTCGTTTGCGTCGCCGGTGCCGGCGGGGGTGCCGCCTCGCGTGCCTGCCGGGCCCGCAGGAAGAGGACCGCCGCCACGACCACGATGAGCACCACAAGGTATTGCCCCGTGCGTCCTCTCATACGTCTCCCTCCTCTGAGCGTGTTCGGCTCACAGCCGGAGCTCCGGCGCCGCATGGCCGCGGCGCCGCTCCCAGACATCCGGGTTGACCAGGTTCGGCGGGCGCTGGCCGGAAAGCGCCGCCAGCAGGTTGTCCACCGCCATGAGAGCCATCTTCGTGCGCGTCTCCACGCTGGCACTGGCGATGTGCGGAACCACGATGATGTTGTCCAGGCCCAGCAGCGGATCGTCTGCCGGGACCGGTTCGATCTCGAAGACGTCCAGGCCGGCCCCGAAGATCTGTCCTGTGGCCAGCGCTTGATAGAGGGCCTTGGGATCGACGATGGGCCCACGGGCCGTATTGATCAGGATCGCGGTTTTCTTCATCACCTTGAACTGCTCGGCGCCGATCAGGTGCCGCGTCTGCGGCGTCAGCGGGGTGTGGACGCTGATGAAGTCGGCCTGCCGGAGGACGTCGTCGAACGGAAGGAACTGCAGGCCCAGGTCGCGCTCGAGGTCCTCCCGGCGAATCACGTCATGGTAGAGCAGCCGCATCCCGAAGCCCCGGGCCCGGTGTGCGACCGCTGAACCGATGCGGCCCAGCCCGATGAGCCCCAGCGTCGCGCCGTGCACGTCCTGGCCCAGGAACAGCATCGGCTCCCAGCTCTTCCACCGCCCGGCGCGGGCATAGCGGTCGGCCTGGACCAGACGCCGGGCGGCGGCCAGCATCAGGGTCATGGCGAAATCGGCGACGGTCTCGGTCAGCACGCCGGGCGTGTTCGTGACGACCACCCCGCGAGCCGTGGCCGCGTCGACGTCGATGTTGTCATAGCCGACGGCGTAGTTACTCACGACCCGCACCCTGGGAGCGGCGTCCAGCAGCGCGCCGTCGATGCGGTCCGTCAGCAGTGACAGCAATCCGTCTGAGGCCGCAGCTTCTCGGATCAGGACCTCCCGCGGTGGCGGCACTTCGTCCGTCGGCCAGACGGTCATGTCAGCGTGCTCGCCCAGCCGCTCCATCGCGGCCTGGGGCAGGCGCCGGGCGACATACACACGGGAACGCGTCATCTGTACGCTCTCTCCTGGTCGCGGGAAGTACTGACACCGTTCGCTGCAGGTATTGGCCCTCCTGCTCGAAGGCGGTCCACACGCCCCGGCGCGGTAGAGGTGATCATGAGGAGCAGAGGGGTCGATCAGCGAATCAGGGAGTATGTCTCGCCGGACCTGGGGAGTCCTCGCGCTGGTGGTGGCGGTCGGCGCAGGTTGGGCCGTCTTGAATCTGACCTCACGCACGGGGCCGGGCCGCCCGCCTGCTCCCGAGGGGCGCCAGGAGGCCCGGCCTGCGGCGACCGCCACGCCCACCGCCGTCGCTACGCCTACCGCCCTCGCCACACCCGCCGCCGTCGCCACGCCCGGTGCCGTCGCAACCACGCCTGCCGCCGCGCCGCCGGCAAGAACATCGACGCCCGCGCCGACCCCTGCGGGCGAACCCCAGGTCCCCGCCGAGTTGCCGACGGCCGAACCGGGGCTGGACCGCGCACTCGCCAGAGACTACCGGCGGGCGCTGGAGGGGCAGGGGATTCGCATCATCGCGCTCGCCATCACTGATCGCCGCAAAGCGGGCGGAGCGCGCCGCGCGGACATCGTCTATCAGACGAAGACCACCGGCGCTATCACCGCGCTGCGCCCGGAGATCGTTCGCATCGCGGGTCCGGCGACCAACCCCCGCCTGGCGCTGGACCTCATCACCGTCCGGGCTGCCCGGCGCGACGGCGTCATCCTGGCAACGGTGTCCATCGCCGTCCCGGACATCGATCGCTGGTTGAAGACGCAGATCAGCGACGACGAATTCTACGCCACCTGGGCCGTGCGCACGCCCGGGCGTTAGAGCCCCCCGGCGGGCGTGCCGATGCGCTAGAGCCAGACCGTCTTCTCGGCCGCCGGCGTCCGGCGCTTCTGCGGGGTCTCCGCCGGGTAGCCCACGTACACCATGGCCAGGATGCGCCGGTCGTCTTCCACGCCCAGCAGAGTCCGCACTTCGGGATTATCGATCAGCGGACCCGTGCGCATGTACGTCCCCACCCCGAGTTCTGCCCCGGCCAGCATCAGATTCTGCAGGGCCATGAACGTGGCCGCGGTATCCTCGTGCCGGGTCTCGTCATCCTGCGCCTGGTGCGCCGTGACGGCAATGATGGCAGGGGTCGCCATGGTGTCCTGGTAGATGCGCCCCAGGGCCTTCTGGGCTTCGGGTGCCTCCGGGTTGGGGAAGGTCGACGCGCGAAACCGCCGACGGATCTCGGCGAACCGCCGCTTGCCGTCCCCGATCAGCACGTAGAACCGCCACGGCTCGGTCAGCCGGTGATTGGGCGCCCACACGGCGACATCCAGCATCTGCTCGATGACCTCCCGCGGGACGGGATCGGCTCGCACCTTCGGGACACTGCGGCGGGCCTTGATGACGTCGAGCATGCTCACGCTCCTCCCTCCTCGGTCCCATCCAGCGCTGCGACGGCCTCCACGTGGTAGGTCTGCGGAAACAGGTCGAACGGCTGCACGTCGACCAGCCGGTATCCGAACGGCAGGAGTTCCTTCAGGTCCGGCGCCAGCGTCGTCGGGTTACAGGACACGTAGATCACGCGCCGAGCGCCGCTCCGCCCGATCTTCCGCATGACGCGGGCCCCGGCGCCTGCCCGCGGCGGATCGAGCATGAGGACATCGGGCGCGCCCCGCTCGGCGACCAGAGCAGGAAGGACGATCCGGACATCTCCCGCCGCGAAGGCAACGTCCTCCAGGCCGTTGAGGCCCGCGTTAGCCCTGGCGGCTTCGACCGCCGCTCCCATGAGTTCGACGCCTACCGCCCTGGCGCCCGCCCGCGCCAGCGCCAGCGTAAAGGCCCCGACGCCGCAGTAGAGGTCGACCACAGACCGGCCCGCCAGCGGCTGCGCGCACTCAACCACATGCTCGACCATCCGGGCGGCCTGCGCGGTGTTCGTCTGGAAGAACGTGTCGAGCCCGACCCGAAACCGCAGCCCGGCCAGAGACTCCTCCAGGTAGGACCGGCCGTGCAGCGGTTCGACCCGGGTGACCGGCGCGCCGTCGGAGGGCCCAGGCACGATGCCGCGCACGATTCCGGTCACCTGGGGCATCACGTCGCGCACGGTGTTCACGAATGCCTGTGTGTGAGGAAACGGCCCCGGGATAGTCAGGATTCCCACCAGGCGGTCGCCGGTTCCCCGTCCTTCGCGGATGACCAGCGAGCGGAGGAATCCCGCGTGGGTGCGCGGATCGTACGGCGCCAGGCCGTGACCCCGGGTGAACTCGCGGACCGCGCGCACCAGCGCGGCCGTCTCCTCCGACTGGAGGTAGCAGGTCTCGATGGGCACGATCTCATTCCAGGCACCCCGCCGGTGGAGGCCGAGGGTGCCGTCCGGGTGAAACGAGAACTCCATCTTGTTCCGGTAGTACCAGGGATCGGCCGCGGCGATGATCGGGTGCACACGGGCACCCTCTAACCCGCCCAGGTGTGCCAGGCTCTCGCGGACGATGGCCTCTTTGGCCTGCGCCTGTGCCGGGTAGGCGATGTGCTGCCAGACGCACCCGCCACAGGGCCCGAAGTGCGGGCACCGGGGAACCACCCGCTCAGGTGAGGCCTCCAGCACCGCGACGGCCTCGGCTTCCGCATAGGACCGCTTCGCGCGCGCGACGCGCGCCCGCACCACGTCGCCCGGGGCGGCGCCCGACACGAACACCACCAGGCCGTCTGTGCGGCCCACCCCACGGCCGCCGTAGGCCACGCGGTCCACCCTCACCGTGATCTCGTCGTCCCGCCGGAGCATGATCCCTCCGGCCGTCATCGTATCATCCGCGGGCCGGATGCGCGAATCACCGGGCGCGGACCGGCAGACCGGTGGAGCGCGGACCGCCGGAGCG
>JACQHU010000014.1 GCA_016198805.1 Armatimonadota bacterium | reverse complement strand
GTGGACTCCACGACGCCGTCGATCATCGCCTCCAGGTTCCCCTGGACTATGGAGAGGGGCGTCTTGAGCTCGTGGGCGATGTCGCTCAGCAACTGCTTTCGCTGCTGCTCGTTCCGGGCGAGGCTGGCAGCCATGCTGTTGAAGGCCTCGGCCAGGGAGGCCAGCTCGTCCTTCGATTTGAGGTCGACCCGCTGCGCGAAGTCGCCGGCCGCGACCCGGCGGGCGGCGAGGGTTAGCCGGTGCAGCGGAGAGGTGATCTGGCGGCTGATGAATAGCCCGAGCAGCAGCGCCACTCCGACGGCGAGGGCACCGGCGAGCCAGAGGGCGCGATTGACCGCCTCCAGGAAGCCTCGCTCCGGGCTGCCGGCCTGGTCCGTCAACTGCCGCATCATTCCCATCATCGACCCGTAGCCCCACGCCGGTCCCCGCATGCCGCCCATCATCCCCATAGGGCCGGAGCTATCCGGCAGCAGGTATACGCTGCCCACGGTCCTGCCCTCCACGACGATGGGAAGGGATCGCCCGGGCGGGGGGTTGGGGACGGCGCCGCCCGCAAGCTGCCCGGCCGAGTCGGCGACCACCCGCCCCGAGCCGTCTGCCACCACCAGCCTCTCCCCCGCCCAGTTGGAAAGGGGGGCCAGTACCGCGGCCACTCCCCGCCATCCTCCCGCGGAAGCGTAGCGATCGGCGATGTAGGCCGCTACCCGCTGCTCCTGGGCGAGGCCCCCGCTCTCCAGGTAGTTCCCGAACTCGCTGGCCGTGAAACGGTTGGCGAGGTAGGCGACGATCAGCACACCAACCAGGCTGACAGCGGCGAAACCTACGGCGAGCTTGAAGGCTACGCTACGCATCCGATCGCTCCCCGAACTTGTAGCCGACGCCGTACACGGTCAGCACATGGCTGGGCCGCTGGGGATCCGGCTCGATCTTCTGGCGCAGGTTCTTGACGTGGGCATCTATGGTGCGCTCGTAGCCCTCGAAGGCTTCGCCCTGCACCTGGTCCAGCAGTTGGAGGCGGCTGAAAGCCCGGCCCCGATTCCTCATCAGCACCTCCAGCAGGCGGAACTCGGTGGGGGTGAGGTCCAGCAGCAGCTCACCGCGGCGGACCTCGTGGCGGGAAGGGTCCAGGGTGAGGTCGCCGGCCTTCAGAATTCCCTCCGAGGGCTGGCCCACGGCCGCGCGCCGCAGCACCGCTCGGACCCGGGCAACCACCTCCCGGGGGCTGAAGGGCTTGGTGATGTAGTCGTCGGCTCCCAGCTCCAGCCCGATCAGCTTGTCGGCCTCCTCGTCCCGAGCCGTGAGCATGATGATGGGGAGGGTGGACTCCCTCCTGATG
>JACQHU010000138.1 GCA_016198805.1 Armatimonadota bacterium | reverse complement strand
TGCGCGTCCAGGGCGAGCCGATCCAGGTCCATACACTGCCCGGCAACTTTGCGCCCCTCTACTGGGAGCCGGACCCCCCGAAAGTCAGGTCCCTGGTTGCCGGCCTGTTCTACGGCGTCACGCTCGAGGACCTGGCCAGCACGCCCGTGGAGATCATCAACGCGAGCGGCACCCCCGCCCTGGGACGGCGCGTGGCAGACCGGGTGGCGGCGCTGGGATTCCGGTCGGTCAGGCTCACCACCGCGGCGAATGCGGTCGAGGTCACGACGATCATCAACCGGACAGGCCGCCGTGGCATGGCCCGGATGCTGGCATCAGCGCTCGGGAACGTCGGGGTCCGGCAGGAGCCGGGCGATCAGGGCCCGGCCATTACGATCCTGCTGGCCCGCGACGCAGCCCGGACCCTCTCCGCTTCGACGCTCCGAACGAACGGTCCGTAGTCGCAGGGCCAGACTGCAGGATCGGACCCCCCAACGGGACCAAAAGCGTCAGCGGCCGCGCGCTGCCAAGTTAGGCCGGGTCGCTCCCGAAGGAGTACCTCACTCCCATCTCACGCAACCACGTGCCGCTGACGGGTCGCAATCTAGCATGCGACCCGCGCGCCGTCAATCCGAAACGCTCGTTCCCCTCCTGTGGATCGTGTGGACAGGCGCCGGCAGATGACGCGTCACGAGACGCGCAAGACGCGCGATGCCGTCGCGGATTTCCGACTCCGACGGATACGAGAAGTTCAGCCGCATGGCGTTGCGCCCGCCGCCGTCGGCATGGAACGGCTGGCCCGGGACATACATCACCCCTTCCTCTACTGCCTCGCGCAGCATGGCGCCGGTGTCCATGCCGTCTGGGAGGCGCACCCAGAGGAACAGCCCACCCTCCGGGCGCGTCCAGGTCACGCCCGCCGGCATCTCTCGCTCCAGCGCTTCCAGCATCACCTCGCGCTTGCGGCCGTACAGGGTGACGGTGTCGGGCAGCCGCCGCAGCAGGTCGCCGCGCCGCAGCAGCGCGGCGGCGATCGCCTGCGTGAACGACGGGCTGCACAGGTCCATCGCCTGCTTCACGGTCACGCACTGGGCGATCACCGGTTCGGGACCGGCGATCCACCCGATGCGCAGGCCGGGAGCCAGGGTCTTGCTGAAGGTTGAGAGGTAGATCGTCCGGGCCTCGCCGTCCAGGGCAAAGATCGGGGGCGGCGCCGTCCCGGAGAACCGCAGTTCGCGGTACGGGTTGTCCTCGACCACCAGGCACTCGAATTCCCGGGCGAGGACCAGCAGCCGTTCCCGGCGCTGGCGCGTCCAGGTGATCCCTGAGGGATTCTGGAAGTCCGGAACGGCATAGAGGAACTTCGGGCGCCGACGCTGGCGGCGCAGCCGCAACAGGGCGTCGGCCAGCAGGTTGGTGTCGATCCCGTCGTCGTCCTGGATGACCCCCACCATCTCCGCGCCGTAGGCCCGGAACGCCTGGAGGCCGCCCAGGTACGACGGCAGTTCCACCACCACGACATCGCCGGGGTCCAGGAATACCTTTCCCACCAGGTCGAGGGCCTGCTGCGAACTGGTCGTCACCAGGATGTTGTCCCGTCGCGTGGTGATGCCGTCTTTGGCCATCCACTTGACGAGCTCATCCCGGAGGTTGGGGTCGCCCTCGGTCGGCCCGTACTGCAGCGCGAGGGCGGCGCCGGTGGCCAGGACGTCCTGCGTGACCTCCTTCAGTTCGGCGACGGGAAAGGTGGCCGGATCGGGGAAGCCGCCGGCGAAGGAGATCATCGCCTTCCCCGTCCGGGAGACTTTCAGCAGTTCACGGATGAGGGAACGTTCGGCTGATCGCGTGTTGGTGGCATAGAACGCCTCGTAGTCGATCATCGGTGCCTCCGGTGATGCCGTCTCCCCCCACGGGCCTGTTCCCGGCATTATTATCTTATTCCCTGCTGCCGAACGCCACCGTCAGGCGCGCGAATTCCTCGAGGGAGAGGCTCTCGCCGCGGCGGCGCGGGTCAATGCCGGCCTTCCGGCAGAGCGCCTCGACGGTCTCGGCCGGACGCGGCCGGCCTGCCACCCGCTGCAGCGCGCTCCGCAGCATCTTTCGCCGCTGCCCGAAGGCCGCCCGCGCCACCTCTACCAGCGCCGGCAGCCGGTCCTCCGGCAGGGGAAAACGGTCCCTGGCATCCAGCCGGACGATGGCCGAGCGTACCTGGGGTGCGGGATAAAACGCCGTGCGGGGGACCAGGGCCACGATCTGCGGGGTCGCGTAGGCCTGCACCATCACCGACAGCAGCCCGTAGGTCTTGCTGTCCGGGCGCGCGGCCAGGCGCCGGGCGACCTCTTCCTGCACCATCACGACCAGCCGGCGCCCGAGGCGGGCTTCGAGCAGCCTGACCAGCAGGGGCGAGGCGATGGAGTACGGCAGGTTGGCCACGACCTTCGTGGGGACGGCGGGAAGCATCCCAGGCGTAAGGCCCATGGCGTCGGCGTGGAGGATGCGCACCCGCGGGTAGGGGGCGCAGACCGCCCGCAGCAGCGGGATGAACCGGGCGTCCACTTCCACGGTGATGACCTGGGCGCCGGTGCGGGCCAGCGCCACGGTAAGCGTGCCGATGCCGGCGCCGACCTCCAGCACCACATCGTCAGGGGTGAGCGCAGAGGCGTCCAGGATGCGGTCGAGGATGCGGCGGCTTGTCAGGAAGTGCTGGCCGCGGGCAGGCCGCAGGCGCAGGTCGAAGGCTGCCAGCGCCGTGCGCACGCCATCCCGGGTGGCAAGGTCAAGGGAGGTCAGGTCCAGGGCGGGTTGAGAGACTGGCGGTGAGCGGTCCGCCAAGGGACGGTCTAGCGCGTACGGGCCGTCGGCGTGGACGGGCGCGGCGGCGGGGTGGACAGGATGTACACGCGCACGGGGCGGCGGCCGAACCGCAATGCCTCGCGGGCGGTATTGAATCCCAGGTCGATCCGGTGGCCTTTAATGGCGCCGCCGACATCGCCGGCGATGGCCTGCCCGTAGCCCTCGATGAAGAGGATCGACCGCAGCGGGATGACGGTGGGATCCACGGCGACGACGCCGTAGCCGGCCTTCATCCCGATGGACGTGATGTCGTCGACGCCCTTGCCGGTCCACGGGGCGTACCCGGTGGCCTCCATGTGGATGATCTCCTTGCCCGCGAACTCCCCGCGGGAGGCGAACTGGCGCCGGGTGCCGACCTGCAGGATGCGGGCCTGCGGGGGCGCGACCAGCACGGTCCCGACCTCCCGCCGGTCCACCACCACGCCGTCGGCGGTGGTGATGGCGATCCGGCGGACGCGGACCCCGGGGCGCCCGGGCTGCACCAGGCGGGTGAGGCCGCGGGGCAGCGTGTTGTCAGGCTTCGCCACGCTGGCGTACCGCAGCCGCTCGGTCCGCTCGACGATCCGGGTCTCGATGCGGACGACGCGGACCGTGGCGCGGGACCACAGGCGCGTCTCAGGCGCCGGATAGATGTGGTCCTGCGGCCGGACGTGCACCCCGGCGGGGCGCTCGTGGATGAACTCGTCCACGCTTGCGGCCGTGGTCATGACGGTACGCTCGCGCCCGTCCGCCAGGAGTTTCACCGGAAACCCGCGGCGCACCTCGATGGTGAAGCCGGAGGTGAGGCGGCTCGCCTGCGCGGGAATCACGCGGTCGTGAGGGCCCAGCGAGATCTTCGCTTCCTTCAATACATCACCGACCGTGGGCTGGAAGGTCAGCATGACCTGCTCACCGGTCCCGGTCCGGAGCACGACGGTCTTGGGAAGATGCGCGTACGCGGCTGCGCCGATGGCGATCGTCACGACGACGATGATCTCCATGGGCAGCCAGGGTCGCCGAAAGACACGCACCTTTCCCACCTCCTGTTGCGGAACATCAGGACACACTCACGCCGGGAATGCGAAACGAGGCTGATTGAATGTGCGGGACTGCCCCCCGGCTCAGGGCGCCGTCCAAGAGAGTTGTTGGGAAACGCTACGAATTATAGCGGGTCAGCAGGGAGAAGGCAACGCTTGAGCACATCATCACATGACGTCCGTCGCCTCAGGACATACCGGTGGGTTCGGTCAGCCGCGCGCGTCCTCAACGAACTCAATGAGTATGCCATGGGTGTCACGCGGATGCAGAAACGCGACGCGCGTGCCGTGGGCACCGGGCCTCGGTGTCGCATCGACGGGGGTGAGGCCAGCGCGACGCGCCTGCTCCAGCGCGAACGCGACATCATCCACGGCCAGCGCGATGTGATGGATGCCCTCTCCCCGTCTCTCAAGGAAGCGCGCGATCGGTCCTTCGGGGCCGAGCGGCTCCAGCAACTCAATGGGCACGCCGCCCGTCTCGACAAACGCCACGGTCACGCCGGCATGCGGCAGCGCTTCGTGCTTCCCGATCGTCAGCCCCAGGGCCTCGCGGTAGAAGCGGCTCGCCTGCGCGATGCTCCGAACTGCAATCCCGATGTGGTGCATCTGGCGCGGTGGCCAGCCGGCCATCTAGGACGTCTCGCCCAGCAGCCGGTCGGCGGCGGCGTGCGGGTCGAGGGCGCCGGAGGCCACCTGGTCCACCAGCGCGTCCAGCGCGGCCCCCGCGGCACCGTCGAGGAACCGGGCACGCAGCCGGGATTCCGCGATGCGCAGAATCTCGCGGCGCCACCGCATCCGCCGGCGCGCCTGCAGGCCGCCGCTGCTCTCCAGGTACCGCCGGTGGTCGGCGATGGCGGCGAGCATCTGGCCCACGCCTTCGCCGGTGGTGGCGATGGTCGTCAGCACGGGCGGCCGCCAGGCTTCCCGGGAGGCGAACCCGAGCGTCATCTTCAGGTCCGTCACCGTCCGGTCGGCATCGGGCCGGTCGGCTTTGTTGACCACGAACAGGTCGCCGATCTCCATCACCCCGGCCTTCAGCGTCTGGACCGCATCGCCCATCCCCGGCATGGTCACGACCGCGACGGTGTCCGAGGCGGCCACGACATCGACCTCGGCCTGCCCGGTGCCCACGGTCTCGACGAAGACCGTTGCCGCGCCCCAGGCGTCCAGCACCGCGACGGCGTCACCGGTGGCCGGCGCGATCCCGCCCAGGCTGCCGCGCGTGGCCATGGAGCGGACGAAGACCTCGGGGTCGGTGCTGTGGTCCTGCATGCGGATGCGATCGCCGAGCAGCGCGCCGCCGGTGAACGGGCTGGTAGGGTCGACCGCGACAACGCCGACCCGCTGGCCGTCACGCCGCAGGCCCAGGATCGCTGCGTTGACCAGCGTGCTCTTGCCGGAACCGGGGGGGCCGGTGATCCCGACAACGTGGGCTCGTCCCGTGTAGGGAAACAGCGCTCGCAGTGCGTCGGTGGCCCCCGCGCCGTTGTTCTCGACCAGGGAGATCAGGCGGGCGGCGGCCTGAGAGGATCCGGCGACGACGTCGGCGACGAGTTGGTGAGCGGGTTCGTGATGCATTTCCCTACCATGCTACGCGTGGCGGAGGCTTGGCTTCAAGTCATGGCGCCAGATGTCATGCTGGCATACAATGTTGCCGTAGGTAGAGAGCCACGGCCCGGTGATGTGGGGGCGGCGTATGAAGTTTGAACGGATCACAGTAGACCCGGACAGGATGGGAGGGGTCCCATGTGTCAGGGGGCTTCGCATCCCCGTGGCCACGGTGGTGGGCATGGTGGCCGAAGGAATGACCGAAGCGGAAATCCTCAAAGCCTATCCCGATCTCGGTCCTAATCTCGGCTGCTCCTCGCCAATCTCGGTCAGATCGAAACTGCACTCCAGCAGGGTGCCGTGGCCGTCTTCGACGCCGACCGGGTGCGGCTTCGGTTCCTGCCGTTTGGCAGAGGTTCGGAACCCTGGGCGCACTACCTCAGGTACTTCACGCGTTCCAGTGTCCGCACCACCGCCAGGCCATCCCGGCGCCCATCGGCGACGCGCAGCAGCGTACCCCTGGTGATCGGCCGGGGCAGGGCGTCGGTAGGGAAGTAGCGCGCCTCCAGGATCTCCCCAGGATTGGCCCGGAGCCTCCCGCCCGTCACCCGGCATCGGAACGCCAGGGTCAGGTTGTCGGGGTTGCGCACCCAGTACACGCCGAAGAGCCCCTCCACCTTCACCTCGAGCCCGGTTTCCTCGCCGACCTCGCGGACGACGGCGTCGACCGGCGACTCGCCCTCGTCCATCGCTCCACCCGGCATCGCCCACAGCTTCTGGTCGTAGGCGTGGCGCACCAGCAGGACCTCGCCCGCGGCATTGAAGATGGCCGCGCGCACGGTCGGAAGTTCGTCAGCCACGCCGGCCACGGCGGTTACACCACGACCGGCGGGCGGTAGGAGGTGAAGACCCCGCGCAAGACATCGCAGATCTCGCCGATCGTCGCATAAGCGCGGACGGCCTCAATGATGTACGGCAGCAGGTTGTCAGATCCTCGGGCCGCGTCTCCCAGGCGCGCCAGCCCGCGCTGCACGGCCGCGCTGTCGCGTTCCGCCCGCACCCGGGCCAGGCGCGCCTTCTGCCGGTTCACCACCTCAGGGTCGATGCGCAGCGTTTCGGCCCGGATCGGGCTGTCGCTCTGAAAGCGGTTGACGCCGACCACGATCTTCTCTCCGCGCTCGACCGCCTGCGCCTCCCGGAACGCGCTCTCGGCGACCTCGCGCTGGATCAGCCCCGTCTCGATAGCGCGCAGCGCGCCGCCGGCGGATTCCAGTTGCTCGATCTTCTCGCGGGCCCGCCGCTCGATCTCGTCGGTCAGGTACTCGACGTAGTACGCCCCGGCCAGGGGATCGGCCGTCGCCGCGACCCCGCTCTCGTACGCGATGATCTGCTGGGTGCGCAGCGCCAGCAGGGCCGCGCCTTCGGTCGGCAGGCTCAACGCCTCGTCGCGGGCGTTGGTGTGCAGCGACTGCGTGCCGCCCAGCACCGCCGCCAGCGCCTG
>JACQHU010000137.1 GCA_016198805.1 Armatimonadota bacterium | reverse complement strand
ATCGTGGCGGCCTCAGCGGTACTGGGCTGGTACCTGACGAACGAGCAGGTGCCCCAGCGGTTCGCGGAAGCCATCCTGGGCCTGACGACGAACCGCCTGCTGGTCCTGCTCTTCCTCAACATCTTCCTGCTGATCGCGGGGATGTTCCTCCACAGCGCCGCCGCGATTCTCTTGATCGTCCCGATTGTCATGCCGCTGGTCAGGCAGGTCGGGGTCGACCCCCTTCACTTCGGGATCATGGTCACGCTGAACCTGGCCATCGGCCAGCAGACGCCGCCGGTGGCGTCGGTGCTGCTGACGGCGTGCGCGGTCTCCAAACAGCCGGTGGGGAAGGTGTTCCGGGAGGCGATCCCGTTTATCGTGGTGCTGCTGATCACCCTGGCGATCGTGACATACGTGCCGGCCATCCCGCTGTTTCTCCCGAATCTTCTGCAGGGGCGCTGAGGGCACGATGGGACCGGCGGGGCGACGGATCGCCACGATGCTGCTCGTCCTGCTGGCGCTGGCGGTCCCTGCATCTACCCGCCCCGGGCGGGTGTCGGCACCGTGCCTGCCGTCGACTCGCGAGATCGAGACCCTCTTCCGCCGGGTCGCCGACGCCATGTATCTCGCCGTGCGGGAGAACATCCCCCGCCCGTGCCTGCGCGACGCCGCCTCTATGCCTCCGGCCGAGTTCTCTCGCCTGATCGGGTTCAAGACCCCGCGTGTGTTCAACGCCTACCTGCCACAGATCAATACCATCGTCCTGGCGACCTGGCGTCAGGATGCGCTGGCCCACGAGTTCGTCCACTACTTCCAGGTCAAGTACCAGGGCGTGGATCTGGCGGCGGATGCGCGGGACTGGACAGAACGCCAGGCCACGGCCATCCAGAACCTCTTCCGCAACGCCCCGGCGCTGCAGGTGCCTGCCGTCCACCGCTAGCGCCGCGCGATCCGATCGGCGCGCGGGGTTCGAGGCCGGCCCGCCTCGCCAGTCGGTTCCAGCGTCAATGCCAGCACTTCAGCCAGGTGCCGGGCGCGCCGGCCGGTTCCGTGCGCGATCTGCTGCCGGCACGACACCCCCATGGCGACGACCTCGGCCTCCGGCGGAAGCCGTCGCACCGCCGGCAGCAGGCGCCGCTCCCCGACGGCCATGGAGATCTCGTAGTGCTCGCGCTCAAACCCGAACGACCCGGCCATCCCACAGCAGCCAGAGTCCACTTCCTCCACCTCGAAGCCCGCCGCCACTAGGACGCCGACCGCAGCCCGAGTCCCGACGATCGCCTTCTGGTGGCAGTGCCCGTGGAGGAGCACCGTGCCCCCGGCCGGTGGCGCCGGCCAGCCACGCTCCTGGACGTGCCGGTGCAGGAACTCATCGATCAGGACGGCACGATCGGCGAGCAGACGCGCCTCGGGGCCTGGCAGCAGGTCGGGAACCTCATCGCGGAAGGTCAGGATGCACGAGGGCTCGCAACCGACAATGGGGATGCCGGCCTGCGCGTAGGGCAGGAGGAGCCTCAGGTTGGCCTGCGCCTGCTCCCTGGCTGCGCGGAGCAGGCCTTTGCTGATCATCGGCCGGCCGCAACAGGTCACGGGCGGTATCAGCACCTCATAGCCGAGGCCTTCCAGCACCCGAACCGCCGCGCGGCCGATCTCCGGGTAGTTGTACCGGAGAAACGTATCGGGAAAGAGGACGACCTGCGGCCGCGGCGGTGCGGGGGCAGCCCCGACCGCCGGTGAGGCGCCTGCCGAGGGGTCCGCGCCACCCGTCCCGTTCGCGCGGGCGCGCACCGTCCACCAGGCATCGAACGTCTGCCGCGCAAACGGCGGCAGAGGACGGCGCCGGTCGATGCCGGCAACCCGCTCCAGCGCCCACCGCGCCGGCGCCGACTGCGCGATCCAGTTGGAGACGGGCGCCAGCCGGCTGCCCCACCGGCTCAGCATGTGGATGTGTCCGAACAGTCGGGCCCGGAGCGGATATCCGTTGGCCTCGTAGTACCGGGCCAGGAACTCATACTTCAGCTTGGCCATGTCCACGTTGGCCGGACACTCCGCCTTGCACCCCTTGCACTCCAGGCAGAGGTCCAGCGCGTCGAACAGGCGGCGGCCGGTCAGCTCGGTCGGCGGCAGCACGCCGGAGAGCACGGCCCGCAGCAGGTTCGCCCGGCCGCGCGTGGAGTGCTCTTCCTCCCGCGTGACCATATAGGACGGGCACATCGTCCCCTCGATGGTCTTCCGGCAGGCCCCCACCCCGCTGCACAGTTCGATGTTGGCCGCCATGCCGCCGTCGCGGCTCCAGTCGAAGGACGTCCGCAGCGGCATCGTGCGATACGCGGGCCCGTAGCGCAGGTTCTCGGTCATCGGCGGCGCGTTCACGATCTTGCCCGGGTTCATCAGCCCCTGGGGGTCGAACGCGGCCTTGATGGCCCGGAACGCCTGGGTGATCGTCGGCCCGAAGTACCGCTCCAGGAACCAGCCCCGGACCATCCCGTCGCCGTGCTCGCCAGACATCGTTCCTCCGAACGCGATGACCAGTTCGCCCACCGCTTCGGCGATTTCGCGCATCGTCTCGATCTGCCGGGCGTCCTTCAGGTTGATCAGCGGGCGGACATGGATGCAGCCGACGCTGGCGTGGGCGTAGAAGGCCGCCTGCACGCCGTGGCGGTCGAGGATCTCCTTGAACCGGGCCATGTACGGCGCCAGACGTTCGGGGGGGACGGCGGTATCTTCCACGAACGTGATGGGCTTGGCATCGCCCGTGATCCCCTGCAGCAGGCCCTGCCCGGCCTTGCGGACCCGCCAGATGTTGTCCTGCGAGGCAAAGTCCAGCGCGCGCACGACGGCGTCGCCCATGCTCGCCTGGGCCAGCGACCGTTCCATCGCGTCCAACCGGTCCCGCACGTCGTCTGGGCGGTCGCCGGAGAACTCCACGATCAGCAGCGCGGCCGGGGAGCCCTCGACGAACGTCATCCGGCGGGCATAGTCGATCTGCGCCCGGGTCATGTCCAGCACCATCTTGTCGATCAACTCGACCGCCGACGGTCCGTGCGGCAGGATGACCTGCGTGGCCTCCAGCGCTTCCAACAGATCGCGGAAGTGGACGACGGCGACGGCGGCGTGCGCCGGGCGAGGGACGATCCGGACGGTGGCCTCCGTGACAACGCCCAGCGTGCCTTCCGATCCGACGACCAACCGGGCCAGGTTGAAGGGGCGCAGGAACATCTCTGGGAGGTTGTAGCCGGCGACGCGCCGCAGGAGTTTCGGATAGCGCCGATCGATCTCGTCACGGTGCGCTTCCACGGTCTCCAGCACGGTGCGGTAGAGGTGCCCCTCGCGCGACGGCTCCCGGCGTTTCACCTCCAGCGCCGCGTCGTCGAGCGCCCCCAGGGCGACCTCGGCGCCGTCGAACAGCCGCGCGCGAAGGGACAGCACATGATCCACCATTTTGCCATACACGATGGACCGCGCGCCGCAGGAGTTGTTCCCGATCATGCCGCCCAGCGTGGCGCGATTGCTGGTGGCCGTGTCGGGTCCCAGGCGGAAGCGGTGCGGCGCCAGCGCGCCGTTGAGGACGTCCTGCACCACGCCGGGCTGGACGCGCACGGAGCCGGACCCGGGGTCGACCTCCAGGATCCGGTCCATGTACTTCGAACAGTCGATCACGACGGCCCGCCCGATCGACTGGCCGGCCAGGCTGGTGCCGGCTCCCCGCGGCAGCACCGGGATGCCCTCTTCGGCGCACAGCCGCAGGGTCGTGGCGATGTCCTCCTCGTCTTTCGGCAGGACGACGCCGACGGGCAGGACCTGGTAGATGCTGGCGTCGGTGCTGTAGAGGACGCGGGAGAACGGGTCGAACCGCACCTCGCCCTTGATCGATGCGGCGAGGGTCCGGGCCAGGCGGTCGCCCTCGGCCGGACTCATGGCCGCCCGCGGGTCCAGCCCTCCGGCGGCGCCGGATCCCGCACGGTCATCGCTGCGGGGTCAGATGCTGGGCCATCAGGAACTCCTGGCACGTCGCCACCCCGGCCCCCAGCGCCACATTGACGGCAGCCATGCGCAGGGCCATTTCCATCCCGGCCACTGTGGCGACGACCTCCAGGTCGTTGAGCGCGCCCAGATGCCCCACCCGGAACACGCGGCCCTTCAGGCGGCCCAGGCCGGTGCCCAGCGACAGGTTGAGGCGTTCTGCGGCGCGCAGGACGGCGTCCGAGTCGACATGCTCGGGGACCACGACGGCGGTCAGGCTCTGCGAATACTCTGACGGGTCTTCACAGAGCATCGCCAGGCCCCAGGCCCGGACCGCCCGCCGCACCGCCTCTGCCAGCCGGGCGTGGCGGGCGAGGACGTTCGGCAGGCCTTCCTCCAGCAGCATGGCCAGGGCCTCGCGCAGCCCGTAGAGCATCAGCGTCGCCGGCGTGTACGGGAAGTAGCCCCGGCGCATCTCCTCGACGACCGGCTGCCAGTCGAAGAAATAGCGCGGGCTGCGTCCCTGCCCGCCGGCCGCCAGCGCCCGCGGACCGACGCACAGGATCGCCAGCCCCGGCGGCAGCATCAGGCCCTTCTGGGAGCCGGTCAGCGCCACGTCCACGTCCCACTCGTCGAACCGGAAGTCGATGCTTCCCAGCGCGCTGACGACGTCCACCAGCAGCAGGGCCGGATGGTCGGCCGCGCGCATCGCCTCGCGGATGGCGCGGAGGTTGGTGGTCACGCCGGTGGAGGTCTCGTTGTGGACGACCAGCACGGCGCGATAGGTCCGGCCGACATCGCCGGCCAGCCGCTCGCGCACCAGGTCGGCCGACACGCCGCGGCTCCACGGGAGGTCGATCTCGTCCACGACCACGCCGAACCGCCGGGCGCACTCCGCGTACAGATGGCTGAAGTGGCCGATATTGAAGGCCAGCGCGCGGTCGCCCGGGTTGAGCGTGTTCACGATGGAGGCTTCCCATGCGCCGGTGCCCGAACCGGGATAGATGACGATCTCGCCGCTCCTGGTCTGGAAGACCTGCCTGAGCCCGTCGACCACGGCGTGAACGAGAGCGGGAAGTTCGGGGCCGCGATGATCGGGGATGGGGCGATCCATGGCCCGCAGGACGCGGTCCGGGATGTTGGTCGGTCCTGGAATCTGGAGGAAGTGGCGTCCCGACGTCATCGGCAGCGACTCCGATCCGACCCGTGGCCTGTGCCTCTATGAGCCCGGGCGAGTGACACCGCACCGATCCGGTCGCTCTACGGTTCTTGCCTGGAGCTTCCCGTTCTTCGGCCGTCTGGCCGACCCTTCCTGCCGCACCACGAGACACCCCGCGGCCGATCTGGACAACCCTTTCCGACCCATGGTATCGTCAGCGGGACAGGTTCGGCGTAGACACGGCGCATCTGTACACCGTATTTAAGGAGGGAAGTGCAGGAATGGCAACAGGCACCGTCAAGTGGTTCAGCGCGGAGAAGGGTTACGGCTTCATCTCCGTGGAGGGTGGCAAGGACATCTTCGTCCACTACTCCTCGATTCAGTCGGATGGGTTCCGCACCCTGCAGGAAGGCCAGCAGGTGCAGTTCGACATCGTGGAGGGCCGCAAGGGCCCCCAGGCGGCGAACGTCACCGTCCTGGGATAACCGCAGACAACCGCTGATCCCCTGGCGGCCCCGGGCGTCCGCCCGGGGCCGCCGTCTTTCCCCGCGCCGCCGCGTGGAGCCTCCATCCCGTTCGTTGCCTGCCGGGGGATGCAGTTGCTACAATCGAGGTGCTCCGCACGTCGCCGCAGGCCTCGCCGTGAGGGAGACGGATGCTGGAGCTCGGCAGACTGATCGAGTTCGCGTACCAGGTCGTTCTTGCCCTCATTCTCGTTCGCATCGTGTTCTCGTGGGTCCCGGACCTGGCGCGTTGGTTCCCCGGCCTGGCGTCGGTCGTCGCTCGGCTGACCTCCCCTATTCTCGACCCGATCCGGCGCGTCATGCCGCCGGTCGGCGGGCTCGACCTCTCTCCGCTCGTCGCTCTGCTGCTGCTGAGGCTGGTAGTGCTCTTGCTCAACGAAGTCCTGCTGACGTTTCTTTGACCCGGCACGCCACCCTGGAGGGATCGTGATGGTGCAGGCCTACGTGCTGATCCGGATCGTGCCCGGAAAACTGGCCGAGGCGCTGGGCCAGATTCAGAAGACGCCGGGCGTCAAGATGGCGCATGCCGTGACCGGTCCAACCGACATCATCGCCTTCGTCGAAACCGAGAGCATGGATACCCTGGGCCGGCTGATCGTCTCGCGGTTCCAGGAAACGCCGGGGGTGACACGGACGACCACCTGCGTCGTGACGCCTGTCAGCGGCACCTGAAGCGCCCGGCGGCGAAGCCCGCCTCCACAGGGTTTGGGTCGGAACCTGACCCGCCGGCGGCGTCGGTTCAGGCGGTCTGCGGGCGCGGTTTCGGCAGCGCGGCGATCAAGGCCAGGGCTATCAGAGCCAGGCCCAGGATAGCCATCAGGGTCTGCGCAAGCCCGATCCGGTCGGCGATGGCCCCCACCAGCGTCAGCGAGACCCCCGCCGTGCCCCACGCCATCCCCGTGACCATGCTGCTGGCCAGGCTGACGCGGCGCGGGAGCAACTCCTGGGCCATGGCCACGGTGACCGGTGCCGCAAGATAGAACGCGATCCCGCCGAGGGCAAGCGGCAACAGACCCCAGCCGCCCGTCGTGGCCGTGAACAGGAACAGCAGCGGTGCGCTGAGGAGGAACGAGGTCGCCATGACGGCACGCCGTCCGATGAGGTCGGACAATGTGCCGCCCGCAAGCCCGCCCAGGGCCCCGACGCCCCCAAAGAGGAACACGGCCGTGGCGCCCAGGATCAGCGACTCTCCCCGCTGCCGGAGCAACAGCGGGAGGAAGAGGATGAACGAGAGCTGGATCATGCTCCGGATCACGACGATGAGCCAGATGAGCGCCAGCAGCCGCCCGTGCTGTCGCAGGTCGCTCCCCAGGGCATTCGGCGACGCCGGGGGGACGGCGCGCCAGGAGCGGGCCAGCCACCACAGCAGCGCGCAGGCCCCCAGGCCGGGGACGGCCGCCACCAGGGTCCCGGGCAAGCCTAGAGCGCCGACGATCGAAGCCGCGTAGAGCGGCCCGAGCGCGTATCCCAGTTCGCCGCCCGCGACGAAGATCGACAGCCCCGTCCCCCGGCGGTCGCCGCCCGCCGCACCGGCCAGGGCAAACGACTGGGGGTGGAACGACGCGGTGCCCACGCCGGTCAGGAACAGGATCAACAGCATCGCGGGGTACGACGGCGCCAGCCCGACCAGCCCCATCCCCAGGACCGTCAACAGCGGGCCCACGATGGTGAACGCCGGCCTGGTGATCCGGTCGGCGGCGGCGCCGAACAGCGGCTGGGCGAACGCCGCTGAGGTGTTGAACATGGTGCCCATCAGCCCGGCCAGCGTCAGCGAGAGGTGGAACTTTGAGACGACCAGCGGCAGCAGCGGCGAGAGGAACGCGGCAAAGAGGTCGTTCGTGAAGTGCGCGAAGGCCATCGTGGCCAGCCGCGACCAGGCCGGCTTCTGCGGCCGGGCGGGTGCAGGCGGCAGGCGGATCTCTTCGCGGGCCGGAGCGACCGCGTCGCTCATCGATCGCTACCGTCCCTCGCCCGGGATGAAGACTTCGTTGACGTTGCTGTACGAGCCTCCGGGCCGTGGGCCGCCGGAGATGACGTAGATGCGATCGCGCACGGCGACCGCCGCCAGCCCGTGCCGCGGGGTCGGCATAGGGGCGCGGGCGCTCCAGGTGTTGGTGGCAACCTCGTACATCTCGTTCTCGGGGTAAGTGGTCGGCCGGCCGAGTTCGCCGCCGAACACATAGATGCGTCCCCCGATCGCGGCTGCGGCGATCCCGCTGCGCGCGGTGGGGATTGGCGCCCCGGAAGTCCACGTGTCCGTAGCGGGATCGTAGATCTCGGTCACGTTGACGTTCTGCCCGCCGCGGCGGCCGACGAACGTGTAGATCTTCCCGCCGACGGCCACCGCGGCGTGATGGTTCCGCGGGGTCGGGATCGGCGCCCGCCGCCGCCAGGTGTTGGTCACCGGGTCGAGCTCTTCGGTCATCGGGGTGTCAGTCCGATCGGGTCCGGTCCCGGAAAAGACATAGATGCGGTCGCCGACGGCCGCGGCCGCCAGCCCGCCGCGCGCGACGCCCATCGGCGCACGGGACGTCCACAGGTCGGAGGCAGGATCGTACTCCCAGACGGCGTTGTGCGGGTCCCACGCGCCCCTGAAGCCCCCGAGCACGAAGACCCGGTTCCCCACGGCAATCATGGCGGCGTGGTGCACGGCCACCGGCAGCGGCGCCCGCTGGCGCCAGGTGTTCGTGGCGGCGTCGTATTCCTCGAGGGACCCGGTCACGCCACCGGGAACGAATCCGCCGACGATGTAGATCCGCTCGCCGATCGCCGCGCCCGCGACCTCGGTGCGCTCCGAGAGCATCGGCGCCCGCGTCTCCCAGCGCCCGGGGGCGGATGGCCCACCAGAGACCTCCGGTCCGAGCGCGACCGCGGCTCCCGCGGCGAACACGAACCCCGTAGCGAGCCCGGCCAGACCGCGTATGGCCATCTGCGACGGGCGCTCAGCGGACCCGGGTCGTCTTCCGCGGGCGCTTCGGGCCCTTGGCAGACTTCACCCGCTTGCGGCCGTCACGGGTCGGCAGGGTCTCCTCCCAGGTGACGATACTGTGATAGAAGACGCGATCGCCCTCTTCCAGGCCGCGGGTCACCTCGGTGATGTGCATCGAGGCGGCCCCGAACTCCTTGAGGGCATACTCGACCGCGGCTTCGGGCTTCGCGTCATCCCCACACGTGAAGATGTCCAGGGCCACATAGCCGTACTCCGGCCACGTGTGCACCGACAGGTGGGACTCCGAGATCACGATGACGCCGGACACGCCGTTGGGGGAGAACCGATGGAAGGAAATCGACCAGACCGTGACGTTGGCGACCTCGGCAGCGCGGACGAGGATCTGCTCGACGATCTCGACCTTCCCGATGATCTCGGGGTTGCACCCCGAGGCCTCGGCGATGTAGTGATGCCCGACCGGTTCCACCTCCCACCTCCCCGACGCACGTCGTCGATCCCAACTGCACGAAATCCAATACACGAAATCCAATACTAGAATTCAACGCTGGCGGTGTCAACGCATGCTGCGAGCGTCCTTTCGTCAGCGCCCCTGGGGCCTCCTTGCTGCGGTCCCGACAGCCGCGCGGCCCGGGAACGCCGCGAGCCGCGCCGGCGTCTAAGAGGCGATGTCAGCCTCCGAAAGGACGGGAGACACGATGGGACGGATCATCCTTGCCATGCTGGTGGTGCTCGGCGTTCTGGCAGTCGGCGCCCGGTCCCCGCTCGCCGCCCAGCCCGAGCGGCTGGACGTGCAGTTCGCCGTCAACGGCGTGGGCCGGGTCACCCTGGAACCGGATTTCGCGGTCCTGGCCTTCTCCATCGAGACCATCGGGACCACCGCCCAGGCCGCCATCCGGGACAATGCGGCCCGGGTCGAGGTGCTGCTGAAGCATCTCCGCGAAGTCGCCAGGCCGGGGGACCGGATCGAAACAGCCGGGTTCCGGCTGGCGGCGCAGCGACGGGGCTATGTGGTCGTCAACCAGGTGCAGGTCCGCACGCTGCAGATGAAGGAGATCGGCGCGATCATCGACGTCGCGGCGCGCGGGGGCGCCGACGACGTGGCCATGGTCGCCATCGGACGGGAGCACACGCGGCAGGCCGCGCAGCAGGCCGTGCGGGAGGCGATGCAGCGCGCGCGGGAGACGGCCGACGCGGTGGCCGCCGGGCTGGGAATGCGGGTCGGAAGGATCGTGTCCATCGAGCCCACGGTGGAGCACGTCGAGGGACCGCTCGCCATGCCGGTGGCCGCGGATACGCTGCGCGCCATGCGGTCGTCGAGTGAGCCCACCATCATGCCCGGGCTCCTCACGCTCACCGCGCGGGTACACATGCGGTTCGTGCTGGCCCCTTGACCGCTCTGGCCCGTCAGTACGGAGTTCTGGTACCTCATTTAGTGCAGTGTCCCAAGAATTCACCCACCCCAAAGGCGGAGTGGATAGCCTCCAGCGGCAAGGGGTCTTCTGGAGAGCGGTTCGAATTGCCTTCGGAACTCGTTCCGGAACAAGTTGATCCAATCGATCGCCCGGCACGGCCGCTACGCCGACTGCCGAAGCGCCGGACGCGTAGACCGCGGGCTCCTCCCGCACCGCTGCCCTGCCCCACCGGCCGAAGT
>JACQHU010000008.1 GCA_016198805.1 Armatimonadota bacterium | reverse complement strand
TCACCGAGACGATCTTCGCCTGGCCTGGACTCGGACGCCTGGCGGTCGATGCGGCCATCACGCGCGACTATCCGGTGATCATGGGCGTGACGCTGCTGGTGGCGGGGCTCGTCGTCGCGAGCAGTCTGGTGACGGACCTGCTCTACGGCGTGGTGGACCCGAGGATCACGCTCAGGTGAGCGGGCCCGGCGGGATCGACACCGAGACGCCGCGCGCCGCGCTGCCGGAGGCACGGGGCGAGCGGGGCGCCGAGTACCTCTGGCGCCGGTTTCGCCGCAACCGGCTGGCAGTCGCCGCGCTCGGCTATCTCATCGTGGTGCACCTGGCCGCCGCGCTGGCGCCGTGGATCGTCCCTTACGAACCGGAGTTCATCGACCTCCTGAATCAGATGGCCCCGCCGTCGCGCGAGCACCTGCTGGGCACGGACGAGTCGGGGCGCGACGTGCTCTCCCGGCTGATCGCCGGAGGGCGGACGTCCCTGGCGGTCGGGCTGTCGGCCATGGTCCTGGCGATCTCGGTCGGCACCGCGCTCGGCGGCATCAGCGGCATGGCCGGCGGGATCGTCGAGGCGATCATCATGCGCGTGACCGACGGCATGCTGACGGTGCCCACGTTCTTCCTGGCCCTGCTCGTGCTGGCCGTCTTCGGCTCGAGCACCGTCAATGTGGTCCTCGTGATCGGGGCGACGGGCTGGATGGTCGTCGCTCGCGTGGTCCGCGCCGAGGTGCTGCGCACGCTGCCGCAGGAGTTCGTGGTCGCCTCGCGCGCCCTGGGCGTGGGCCGCACGCGCATCCTGCTGCGGCACCTGCTGCCGCAGGCGCTGCCCTCGCTCATCGTGGCGGCGACGCTCGGCGTCGCGTACGCCGTGCTCACCGAGTCGGCGCTGTCGTACCTCGGCCTCGGCGTCCAGCCGCCGACGCCGACGTGGGGCAACATGCTGACCGGCGCGCAGCACTACGTCTGGAAGACCCCGAGTCTCGCCCTCTACCCGGGCGCGGCGATCATGCTGACCGTGCTGTCCTACAACGCGCTCGGCGACGCGCTGTCCGACACGCTCGATCCGCGGCACGCGGGAACGTGATGCCGCTGGGACTCCGCCGGCAGCGTGGAAGCCCGGGGGAGATTGCCCGCAACATCGCCGCGCAGATCATCGAGGACGCGGCGCACTCGCCAACGAAAGGGATCACATGAGTTATCGACCATCGTCGCGATGTCTGACCCTGGCCCTGGCGTTCGCGGTCATCACCGGCACCCTAGTCACGCCTGCTGAGGCTCAAGGGCCGCCCGGCGTGCTCCGCATCTCCATCATCGGCGACGTGACGCTGAATCCATTCACGCAGCCCCAGCAGTTGCCGACGACGCAGGTGCTCAAGGTCGTCTTCTCGACCCTGACACGCTACCGTCCGGGCGACCTCCAGCCGGTCGGCGATCTCGCCACCTCGTGGCAGGCGCTCGAGGGCGCCAAGGTGTGGGAGTTCAAGCTGCGGCGTGGCGTGAAGTGGCACGACGGCAAGCCGCTCACCGCGGCGGACGTCAAGTTCACGCTCGAGAGCATCGTCGACCCCAAGGTCAAGGCGTTGTTCCGGAGCGCGCTGAAGGGGTTGCAGCGGGTGGACATCGTCGACGACGCGACGGTCCGCATCGTCTTCGGTCAGCCGTTCGCGTCGCTGCCCATCGTGCTCGCGTGGAACGTCGTCATCGCGCCGAAGCACCTCCTGGAGGGCAAGGACCTCAACGACCTCTCGGACTTCGCGCAGAAGCCGGTCGGCACGGGGCCGTTCAAGTTCAAGGAAGCGGTCAAGGGCTCGCACATCACTCTCGACGCCAACCCCGACTACCACGACGGCCGTCCCAAGCTCCGCACCATCGTGTTCAAGGTCATCCCCGACATCAACACGGTGGTGGCGCAGCTCCGGACCGGCGAGCTGGACCTGGCCGTCGTGGAGTCCGTCCACCGGGAGACGCTCGAGCGCGCGCCGCAGCTCGGCTTCAAGGTGACGCAGCTGCCGTCCACGTTCAACATCTCCTTCAACAACACGCGCTGGCCCTTCACCGACCGCCTGGTCCGGCAGGCGCTGATCCACGGGCTGAACCGCGAGCTGCTCGTCCAGCGCGTCGTGAGGGGCGATGCGCCGGTGGCCAGCAGCCCCTACGCCCGGGCGTTCGGGCCGTTCTTCAACGCCAGCCTCAAGCCGTATGCCTACGACGTCGGCCGCGCCAAGGCGCTGCTGGCGGAGGCGGGATTCAAGCCCGGGCCCGACGGCATTCTCCAGAAGGACGGCAAGCGGCTGGCCTTCGAGCTGATGGTGGACAAGGGCAACCCCGTCCGCGAGCAGGTGGCACTCTACGCGCAGCAGGCGTGGAAGCAGCTCGGCCTCGAGGTGAAGCTCGTCGTCGAGGAGTGGTCGGTCTATATCAAGAAGGGCAACCAGCTCCCGGCGGGCGACTACGACGCGCGCACGACGTGGCGTATCACGGCGCCCGACCCGGACAAGACGCCGGAGTTCACGACGGGCGGCATCAACAACCACTACGCGTACGCCAACCCGGAGGTGGACCGCCTGATGGCCGAGGCCCGCGGCGTGACGGATCACGCCCGGCGGGTGGCCATGTATCACAGGATCCAGGAGCTGATCTACCAGGACGCGCCGCAGGCGTGGATCAACTACCAGACCGAGAACCTCGCCATGAACAAGCGCGTGCGCGACTACCCCGACCTCGGGCTCCGGGACGCGCTCCAGTGGATGCACGTCATCTCGGTGCCGTGAGCGATTCGTGAGAGGAGACAGACCATGACCCCACCAGCCGTGCTGGACACCGCCAACCGGGCGGTCAGCGCCGACACCCTGCAACGCCACCTCGAGTGGTTCTCGC